>JBNKJW010000001.1:0-10948 GCA_050291445.1 Bacteroidales bacterium
TCATTGCTGAATTTATTGATGGTGACTTTAATGATTTGATTATCAGGATTATAAAAAACAAACCCGAAGAGAATAAAATCTTCAGGCTAATAGAATCGCAGCTTGCAGAGGCTGCTTAATAGACATGGGAAATGTCAGTTATTTAATTATTAAAATATAGTCTTTGTATGTATTGAATTGTAGAGACACACGGCTGTGTGTCTCTACAGACAATGTTTTTTTGTTACAACACTTTTTGCAATTATAAATTATCTATCAATTTGACCAAAACCCCACTCAAATTATCCAAGGCCAATGGAATATCCCACCTCTCTTTATTTCTGGGCTCAACGTAGTTCGAAATTGCCCTTAATTGCATAAAATCCACCTTTTCTTGCAAACACACATAAAAAAAGGCAGCACCTTCCATAGTTTCTATATCAATCTTAAATTTTTTCTGTAAAAAATCAATTGACTCCTGCTTGCCATGGGCTGTATTTGAAGATATTGCAGCAACTCCCCCCAACCCCACAATCAACTCATTATCAAACGATTTAGCAGACATCCGTCCATCTCTAAATGGATATTTGTTTTTATCCATAAAGCCCATTTCAAATATTGTTTGAAAGTTCTTTGTTCCTTCTATTCCAATGTCGGCAAACTCTTCCTGCACCACATAAACCACCTCCCCTATTTTAATTTTTTTGTTGAAGCTACCAGCAATACCAGCGTTTATCACCAAATCATATTTTTTAGCATGTAAAGCTTTACTTAAATGGTAAGTTGTAAAAACCAAACCAACACCTGTAATTAATATATCAAGCTGATGTGTTTTGTATTTCAAACTTATAAAACTATCCCAATCATCTTTAAGATAATTTAGCTTTTTTAGAAAAGGTATAATTTCTAGCTTTGTAGCCGCAACTATTAGTAATTTCATTATAAATAACTTAAATACTAGTTAATAACAACAATAAGCAAAAGAACAATTTAGCAATAGTACTGTTAAAACTATAAAGAATGGATCAAATAAAATTTGTAATATTTGTGAACCATTCTTAAAAAAAACATAATTTAATATTTACATGATGAAGATAATAAATAATGGCCTCGAAGTTAGAAAAAATGGTGGATATGTAAAGACCGAGGAATACAACGACCAGACAACTGAAGAATTGGCCAAACACTATAAAGCAGCACTTTCGTTAATTGGTGAAGATCCCGAAAGGGAAGGCCTGCAAAAAACGCCAGAAAGGGTAGCCAAAGCAATGCAGTTTTTAACACATGGTTACAATGTAAAACCCGATGAAATATTAAAAAGTGCCATGTTTAAAGAAGAATACCGGCAAATGGTACTGGTTAAAGACATTGAGATCTACTCTCTTTGCGAGCATCATATTTTACCATTTTTTGGTAAGGCACATGTTGCATACATCCCCAATGGATACATTACAGGGTTAAGTAAAGTTGCCAGGGTGGTAGAAGCTTTTTCGCGCAGGTTACAAGTACAGGAAAGATTAACTACCCAAATCCGTGATTGTATTCAGGATACTTTAAATCCTTTGGGGGTTGCTGTTGTTATTGAAGCCCAACACATGTGCATGCAAATGCGCGGAGTGCAAAAACAAAATTCGGTTACTTCAACATCTGCTTTTACAGGTGCCTTTTTACGTAAAGCAACGCGCGAAGAATTTATTCACCTGATTGGACAAAAGCTACATTAACAAATTATATGAGATTTGGCCTGGTAGGTTTTTCATTAAAATGATAAGAAATTTCTATTCCTGAATTGGTTTATAAAACAACCTGCCAGGTCTCAAAGCTTTGATAACAAAAAAATAATGATAAAACCCAAACATTCAGGTGCAAAATACTCAGCAATTGTAGGTATTGAAGAAGAACTAATACAACGAAGTATAGAGGAAAATAAAGAATACCTTGCCTTAAACAGAGGTGTTAATGCTGTAGAAAATATTGATATTGAGGAGATTGCAAAAGAAATCGATTTCAATTCAAATCAAATTCAGGTTTACCCCAATTCGGTTGGAAAAAAAGGGTTAAGAAAAGCTATTTGTGAGGTATTTTTTCATGAAAAAGCAAAAATAGAACAAGTTTACATCACAAACGGCGGTGTGGGTGCACTTGATTTAATTTTTAAAACCATTGATATTGAAGAGGTTTTATTGCCTCCATTGTATTGGGGAGCCTATTTAAACGTACTAAAAATTAACCGCACAAAATTTGATTTTTATCAGGAGCTTGGTCAACTAGCAGAAAATGCCCATAGTTTAAAAGGCAAAGCGGTTGTCATTTGCGATCCTAACAACCCATCCGGTGCAAAATTAAATGATGAAGTTTTACTTGCTTGTATTAAAAAACTCGATAAAGCAGGTGCAGTTACAATTATCGACAGCCCTTATCGTATGTTATTCATGGATTGGAATACTGATGGCTTCTACGAAAAACTAACTGATTTACAGAACATTATAATTTCAGAAAGTTTTAGTAAATCAATTGGCTTAAGTGGTCAGCGCATAGGGTTTTTATATTGCAAAAACGAAGAATTTATGCAAGAATTAAGGATTAACCTACTTTTTGCAACCAATGGAATAAACAATTTTGCGCAAACTCTGGTAAAAAAAATCCTGACAGAAGAAAAAGGTATCAACGCAGCAAAAAGGTTTAAACAAATCACTACTGGCGAAATCAAAAAAAACATCGATTACCTAGCAAAAAACAACCTGCTGGCTACTGAATTTTATGATAATTCAACTCCCTGGGGAATTTTTGTCATCGTAAATCGCAATTATGATGAATTATTAAATCATCATATTGGCAGTGTGCCTCTGGGCTTTTTCACCCAATTGCCCAAAGAACAAGCCAAGCAATTTTCAAGAATCTGTGTATCAATTCCTCACAAAAAATTTAAGCAATATTTTGACAAAATAATTTAAATATGCCAAAAGCGGCTGTTTAAAAAGCCGTCATTCCGAACGAAGCAGAGGAACACTCAAGATACAATATTCTGATTTTCAGAATCTTGCCCCTCCACCTCTCATTGCAATGATGTTCCTTTGGTACTCCTTAGCCACCCTCCTACTCTACAATCCAAATATTTCCGGCATTCATCAGGTCTTCCATGCACTTAATCTTTGAGTTTTTCTGAACCTCTTCAATCTGACTTTCAACTCGTTCCTCGTAAGTTGGTGCATCTACATCACGAATTACACCCAAAGCAACCGGAAAATCAGGGCTTCTCATATTAGCCAAAGCCAGGTGCAGGGTTGGATCAGGATCGTGTGCATTATGAACCAAAATATCATCTTCGGTAATTCCATTCTTACCTATTTCTGCTACTCGTAATTTAAGACCTACCAAAATAATTCCTTTATCCTTATTTTTTCCAAAAAGCAAAGGCTGACCATGTTCAACAACAATCTGGCGATCTTCTTTGTGTTCCCTGTCTGAAATATAGCCAAATGCTCCATCGTTAAATATTACGCAGTTTTGCAAAATCTCAACCAACGAAGCCCCTTGATGTTTATCAGCAGCTTTGAATAATTTAATATTTAGTTTCACATTATTATCAATTCCCCTGGCAAAAAACTTTCCTTGCGCACCAATTGTCAACTCACCAGGGTGAAATGGAGCCTCAACCGTCCCAAAAGGAGAAGATTTAGTTGTTTTTCCAAACTCTGAAGTAGGAGAATATTGTCCTTTTGTTAAACCATAAATTTGGTTGTTGAACAATATAATATTAATATCAAGGTTTCGCCTGATTTCATGAATAAAATGGTTTCCACCAATTGCCAACGCATCACCATCGCCAGTAATTTGCCAAACACTTAATTTTGGATTGGCAGTTTTAACACCCGAAGCAATGGCACCGGCCCTACCATGAATTCCGTGAAACCCATAAGTATTCATATAATACGGGAACCTTGAAGAACATCCGATACCTGAGATGATAGCATAGTCTTCTTTTTTGTGGTCCATTTCGGCCATTGCTTTTTGTATTGCACTAATGATTGCTATATCACCACAACCAGCACACCAGCGGATTTCCTGATTACTCTTAAAATCCTGTGGTTTATATTTTTTTATTGTTTCTTCCATAATTACAACTCATTAATAACTATTTCAATCATATCTTTAAGTTCCTTAACCGTAAATGGCAACCCTTGGATCTTATTATATTGCAAATAATCCAACTCAGGGAATGAGCTACGTAAATAATTCGCAAACTGTCCGGCATTTAATTCGCAGACTAAGCGTTTTTTATACTTGTGCAAAATTTCACTGGTATTTTTAGGCAACGGACAAATATAATTAAAGTGAGCAACAGCCACTTTTTTACCAGCTAGCCTCACCTCTTCCATGGCTGTTATAATATGTCCAAAAGTGCCTCCCCAGCTTATAACCAAAATATCAGCATCTTCATCACCAAAAACTTCTTGCTCAGGAATATGGTCTTTTACTTTTTGTACTTTCGCATCCCTCTGAAGCACCATATATTCATGATTTTCAGGAACATAAGACACAACCCCGGTAACATCCATCTTTTCAAGCCCCCCAATTCTGTGTTCCAAACCTTTTGTTCCGGGGATAGCCCATTGCCTTACCAGTTTTTCGGCATCCCTGGCATAGGCCATGTAATCTTTAGTTCCTTCTTTTGCAATGGGTGGTACAATTTCTGGCAACTCGTCCATTGAAGGGATTTGCCATGGCTCTGAACCATTCGCAAGGAAACCATCGGTAAGGAGTATAACAGGAGTCATGTGTTCCAAGGCTATTTTTGCAGCCCTGTAGGCATATTTAAAACAGTTTGATGGAGAACTTGCAGCAATAACTACTACAGGACTTTCGCCATTTCGTCCATACAAAGCCTGCAACAAGTCAGATTGTTCAGTTTTTGTAGGCAAACCAGTTGATGGCCCACCGCGCTGAACATTAACAATAACTAAAGGTAGCTCGGTAATAACAGCCAGGCCAATGGCCTCACTTTTTAATGCCAACCCTGGCCCCGAAGTTGATGTTACAGCAAGCGAACCAGCAAAACTAGCACCCAAAGCCGTACAAATCCCGGCAATTTCGTCTTCAGCCTGAAAAGCTTTTACCCCTAAATCTTTTCGTGCTGCCAGCTCCTGCAAAATTTCAGTAGCAGGTGTAATTGGATAAGAGCCAATAAATAACTCAAGCCCCGACTTTTCAGCTGCAGCAATCAACCCCCAAGCTGTGGCGACATTACCACTCATGTTTCGGTATTTGCCTGGTTTAATTTTAGCAGGGCTAACCCTAAATGATCTTAGCGCTTCAATTGTATTAGCAAAGTTAGAACCCGCCCGTAATACTTTTTTATTCGCTTCAACAATTTCTGGTACTTTTGCAAATTTTTTCTCAAAAAACTCCTCTGTATATTTTAAAGGACGGTTAAAAATCCAGTATACCATTCCTAAAGCAAACATGTTTTTGCTTCGCATCATACTCTTCTTATCTAACCCTGAATCTTTTAAAGTTTCAAGTGTAAGTTGAGAAATTGGCGCTTCAATAACATGAAAATCACCCACTTTACTTTTTATGAGAGGGTTTTCATCATAACCTGCTTTTTTAAGATTCTTTTCGGTAAAAGAATCAGCATCAACAATGATGGTTCCACCCGTTTTTACCCACTGGTAATTTGCTTTTAGAGCTGCAGGGTTCATTGCAACAAGTACATCACAATAATCGCCTGGTGTGTGGATTTCTTTATGTCCAAAATGTAGCTGATATCCAGACACCCCACCAACAGTACCTTGCGGTGCCCTTATTTCGGCAGGATAATCAGGGAAAGTAGCTATATCGTTACCTAAAAAGGCCGAAGTATCTGAAAACTGAGTTCCCGTTAGCTGCATCCCATCCCCAGAATCCCCCGAAAAACGAATAACAACTTCTTCTACTTCTTGTACAACTTTTTCGCTCATTATTTATTGTTATTTAAAAGTTCATTTCAATACAAAGTTAGATATTCTAGTTGAATATCAGTCGATAAGAGATACCAAATTTTACTGACCTTTGTCATGTAGTAAAATGACATATAACACCTTGCTATTTATAACTAATTTAAATAATATTTTAATATTTATTTCTTTAATTTTGTAAAAAGATTGATGAAGTGGATAAGCTATTGGAAAATGAAGATATTATTGAATAACAGAACTGAAGAAATAGATAAGGATGAAATGACCATTTCTGAATTAATTAGGTATAAAAACTTCACTTTTCATTTATTGGTAACTAAAATAAACCACCGATTAATTAAAAAAGATGAAAGAGAAAATGCTTACATTAAAGATGGTGATGATGTTCAGGTTTTGCATATGATAAGTGGTGGTTAATATTTGATCAAATAAAGATTAGTTTTACCTTTGTCAAAACTACTTCTAATAAAATGGATAACGAAATTTTCAACAATGCGTTAAAAGCAATTGCAAAAAATAAATTTTTGCTTACTGGAGCATTATTTTTTGCATGGATTGCATTGTTTGATTCCAACAGTTGGTTCGACAGGAACAGGTTGAAAAAAGAAAGAACCAAACTAATTAACGAAAAAGCATTTTATATTGAAAAAATAGCTGAAGATTCTGCCAGCCTTGAAGAATTAAGAACAAATAACGAAAACCTTGAAAAATTTGCCAGAGAAAATTTTCTGATGAAAAAAGAAAATGAAGAAGTTTTTGTTATTGTTGAGGGTGAGGATGACTGAATTGATTTGGCTTTTCATTTTACTTTTTCCCTTCGAAACTAAGCATTAACCAAACGCACTCAAAAACACACAACACACACATACTAAAAGAGTTACAAGAGCTCAAATAACCAGAGATTGATTAGTGTAGAAACGCTTTTGTGCTTTATGGCAATTGAAGTATATCTTTACCGACAGATCAAACTTTCAACTTTTCACATAACAGTCAAAAGGTATAAATGTGCGAATGAAAGTTAAAAATAGTGAAAAAGCACATCATTTTATTCAATTTTGTAAGAAATTTGTATTGTATCCGTTTACATAAATATCTAATCGACCCACACTGTTACAAAACTGATTTTTGAGATTATAAATTAACCAACTTATAATACAAACATTGTTAAACATGGTTTATTAGCATAAAAGATATTCAATTAATTTTAACAACTTAAATTCAAATCAGAGCAAATGACATTTAGATTCATAAAGTATTTCTTATCTTTTGCAATTCTAGTAGTACTCTCAAAAAACGTATTGTCGCAAAATGGGGTATTAGAAATAAACCTGGATACCTGCAAAATATACTCCTCGCTGGATGAAGCATTAAAAACGCCTAAGCAAGTTTTTATATTGGATTTAAGTGGAAGCCAGTTAAATGAGATCCAAAGTAGTATTGACCAACTGGAAAACCTGAGGCGTTTAAATCTTGCTAACAATTTTATTACAAAACTCCCCAAAGAGTTATTTACCTTATTAAACTTACAAGAATTAAACCTTGAAGAAAATAAAATTGAAAGCCTACCGAAAGAAATAGGTCAATTGGTAAGCTTAACCACCCTTAATTTAACAAGAACCAAAATACCCGAGATCCCGAAAGAAATAGTCAAACTTATATTACTCGAAAAATTAAATCTTTCGTGGAACAATTTAAGTGAAGATAAACTGATACCAGTTTTTCAATTGAAGAAACTTCAGGATTTGAACCTTCAACGAAATCAAATATCAAGCTTAAATACTGACATTCAAAACCTTACAAACCTAAAGTATCTTAACCTGAATTTCAACCCGTTAAAAACACTACCTAAAGAAATTGGTTTGCTTACAGAGCTTATTGAACTTGACTTAGGGAAAAACAGCGAGTTGAAGACGCTTCCGGAAAGTTTTAAAAATCTGATAAATCTAGAGTATTTAAACTTAGAGGCTGTTCCACTCTCTTCATTGGAAAGAATGAAACTTCCTAATCTTGATCCTGAATCAATTGAATTTTAACTAAATTAATGTCAACTGAGAGATACTAATTGACAACAGTTATCAGTTATTTGCAAAACATACACGACATCGTTTGTTATGGTTTGATTTTTGTTGCAACAATAAAAAAATGACTTTCCTAAAAGGCAAATAAAAATAAAAGTAAAAAAAACTTAAAACTTGAAACAAAAAAGACTGAATTACGTATACTATTATTGCAAGGGGGGCGGAATTTCATGGAAAAAAAACCGACAATTATGAAACGAAATATCGACTTCGTCAAATATTTTCCATGTTTTTTATCAACACCAATAAATACTAACTAACTAATTTACAGCCGCTTAATAGTTAAAGATTGTTAATAACTATAAAAATTGTTTGTCAAAAAAGGTAAGCTCTTGACTTAGAATAAGTTTTGGCATATCTTTGCAATCATTATAATCCTGAGAATATGAGACAGTTAAAAATTACAAAGTCAATTACAAACAGAGAAAGTGCTTCATTGGATAAGTATCTACAAGAGATTGGTCGATATGAACTAATTTCGGTAGAAGAAGAGGTGGAGTTGGCTCAAAGAATTAGAAAAGGCGATCAGGAAGCAATTGAAAAATTAACTCAGGCAAATTTAAGGTTTGTGGTTTCAGTTGCAAAACAGTATCAAAACCAGGGATTAACACTTCCTGATTTGATTAACGAAGGCAACCTTGGTTTAATTAAGGCCGCAGAAAAATTTGACGAAACTAGAGGATTTAAATTTATATCCTATGCCGTTTGGTGGATCCGTCAATCAATTATGCAGGCAATTAATGAACAATCAAGAATTGTTAGGCTTCCTTTAAACCAAGTGAGTTCTTTGAGTAAGTACAACAAAGCTGTAGCTGAATTTGAGCAACAGTATCAAAGACGCCCAACCGCAGATGAATTGTCAAAAATACTTGAACTTCCTAAAGAAAAAGTGATGGATACTATGAGGGTATCAGGAAGACATGTATCAGTTGATGCACCATTTGCAGAAGGCGAAGACAACAGTTTATTAGATGTATTGGAAAATGCCGACTCTCCAATTGCTGACAAAGGTTTAATTAATGAATCTTTGAGCAAAGAGATTGAAAGAGCATTTTCAACATTAACCGAACGAGAAAGATTAATTCTTAAGCTTTCTTTTGGTATCGGAATGCCCGAAATGTCGCTTGAAGAAATTGGCGAAAAATTTGGGTTAACGCGTGAGCGCGTAAGACAAATTAGAGAAAAAGCAATTCGCAGGCTTCGAAATACTTCACGTAGCAACCTGCTAAAAAGCTACTTAGGATAACAAATGATAAGCAGGGCTGATAATATTTCAGTCCTGTTTTATTAGTAACCTCTAAAAATGCAAACTTCAGCGTTACTGCACAAATTAAAAATTACTCGCTGAGCTCATGAGAAAAGTTCTCATTTACAAAAGTAAACTCCAGTTTTTTAATTTGTTTGTGCCTTGAATTTCACTATTTTAGAGAACACTATGTTTAAATCTAAAACATTTCCATTTGAAATTTAAAGACCTTAACTTACACCCTGATGTTTTCGAGGGAATCTCGGCAATGGGTTTTAAAGATACCACTCCAATTCAGGAATATGCAATTCCTGCGGCTCTGGAAGATAAAGACTTAATAGCTTGTGCACAAACCGGAACTGGAAAAACTGCGGCTTATCTTATCCCTGTGCTACACAAACTTTCTACAGAGCCCAGTTCTAAAATAGATACATTAATACTGGTTCCAACCAGGGAATTAGCATTGCAAATTGACCAGCAACTTCAAGGTTTTAGTTACTTTTTAGATGTTTCATCAGCTGCTGTTTATGGTGGTGGTGATGCAGATACCTGGACGGTGCAAAAAAATGCCATTCTTAAAGGGGCAAATATTTTAATAGCTACCCCTGGCAGACTTATTGCCCATTTAAACTTTGGCTATGTAAAGTTTGAAGGGCTAAAGCATTTGATCCTGGATGAAGCAGACCGCATGCTCGACATGGGTTTTTATGATGATATAATGCGTATTGTTAAACATTTGCCAAAAGAAAGACAAACTTTGATGTTTTCGGCTACTATGCCAGACAAAATAAGGACGATGGCAAAAAAAACGCTAAAAGATCCAAAAGAAATTAACCTGGGCATTTCAAAACCAGCAGAAAACATCCTGCAAATTGCCTATCTGTCTTACGACGAAAATAAAATACAGTTGATAAAATCTCTTGTTGAAGGTAAAGAACTAAATAGTATCTTAATATTTTCGGCTACAAAGAAAAATGTAAAGAAAATAACCGCAACATTGAAAGATTTGAATTTTATTGCGAATGAAATTCACTCAGATTTAGAACAAACTGAGCGTGAACAAGTTCTTTTAGATTACCGGAACCGCAAAAGTCAGGTGCTGGTTGCAACAGATATTGTTTCAAGAGGAATTGATATTACCGGAATTGATTTGGTTATCAACTTCGATGTACCTGGCGATGCTGAAGATTACGTGCACAGGGTAGGAAGAACAGCCAGGGCAAAATCATCGGGAGTTGCCATTACTTTTATCAATGAAAAAGATCAGGAAAAATTCCAAAAAATAGAAGAACTAATTGAAATGCAACTAGTTAAGCTACCTACTCCTACAGAAATTGGTGAAAGCCCGGAATACAATCCAAAAAAGAAAAAAACCAGCGGCAAGAAATTTTATAAGAATAAGAAAAGGCCTGCAAAAAAGAATTAAAATTGTTAAAGGAAAAATATTAATCGTTCGAGAAAACTTTTAATATTTAACCAATGACATTTTAAGTTTTGCAACTTTGTCAAAGCAATTTTTTAACTCACAGGCAAATATCTGACTGCCAGCAACATTACAAAAACTTTGACAAAGTTTTATCCATATTATTCTATTAACCTGAGTTCGACATAAAATATTCAACACAGAAATTCGGAATTATACCAGATATGTGCTAAAAATGCAGAAAGAATAGCGGGCTATTTTGAGG
>JBNKJW010000002.1:0-24624 GCA_050291445.1 Bacteroidales bacterium
AAAATAAAGATATAAAAAATGGCGACAGATAAATTTATTTACAGGCACAATGGACCAAGAAAATATGAGATTCCAACTATGTTGGAAAAAATCGGCGTTTCATCGCTCGATGAACTAATCGACCAGACAGTTCCGGAATCAATCAGGTTAGAAAAGCCATTAAAGGTATCGCAAGCACTAACAGAAAGAAAATATTTCAGGAGAATTAAAGAAATCGCTTCTAAAAATAAATTTTTTGAATCGTACATTGGATTAGGTTATTACGATACCATAACGCCAGCAGTTATTCATCGAAATATATTAGAAAACCCATCCTGGTATACTTCATATACCCCATACCAGGCAGAGATTTCGCAAGGACGTTTAGAAGCCTTGCTCAATTTCCAGACGATGGTTTGCGATTTAACAGGAATGGAGCTGGCCAATGCTTCATTGCTTGATGAAGGAACTGCGGCTGCTGAAGCCATGATTATGATGTATAATGCACGGCCAAGAGCTGCTGTAAAAGAAGGCAAAAATGTTTTTTACATTGATGAAAATATATTTCCACAAACCCTTGCAGTTATTGAAACCAGAGCAGTTCCGTTAGGTATTGATATTAAAGTGGCAAAACTTGAAACTGTTGAATTGTGTGATAATATCTTTGGAGCAATGGTTCAATATCCAACTCGTGATGGAAAAATCATCAATTACAAAGATTTTGTTGCCAAAGTGCATGAGTGCAATGCCCTGGTTG
This sequence comes from Bacteroidales bacterium, assembly GCA_050291445.1. GTDB lineage: Bacteria > Bacteroidota > Bacteroidia > Bacteroidales > NBLH01 > NBLH01. The sequence goes on from JBNKJW010000002.1 coordinate 737, forward strand.
CTGTTGGAGCTGACTTAATGAGCCTTGCCCTGTTAACCCCTCCAGGAGAATGGGATGCAGATATTGTATTTGGAACCACTCAGCGTTTTGGAATCCCTATGGGCTATGGTGGTCCGGCTGCTGCCTATTTTGCTACCAAAGAAAAATACAAAAGAAGCATGCCTGGAAGAATTATTGGTGTATCGAAAGATGTTCATGGAAATCTTGCTTTACGGATGGCTTTGCAAACACGCGAGCAGCATATTAAGCGCGAAAGGGCAACCTCAAATATTTGTACGGCGCAGGCCCTGTTAGCGACTATGGCTGGGATGTATGCTGTCTATCATGGAGCTGAGGGGATTAAAAGAATTGCATTGAATATTCACAGTGTTGCTGGCATCATCTCTGAAGGATTAAAAGAACTAGGTTATGTTCAAACCAACGACAATTTCTTTGACACACTTAATGTTATCCTACCAGATCATGTTAGAGTTGCCGATATAAAACGTATGGCCATCGAAAGAACCATCAATTTCAGATACATCAGCAGCAAGGAAATTGGTATTAGCGTAGATGAAACCACTAACTTGTTCGACTTAAATAATATCCTGGAAATATTTGCAATAGCTAACAATAAAGAGTTTGAAAAACTTACAGAAATTACCGAAAATGTTTATTTCGATAAAAGTTTTGAGCGCACTTCCAATTACTTAACGCTCGAAGTATTTAGGAAGTATCATTCTGAAACAGAGATGCTTAGGTATATTAAGAAATTAGAAAAAAAAGACATCTCATTAACGCATTCAATGATACCATTGGGCTCGTGTACCATGAAACTAAACTCCTCAACATCAATGCTTCCGTTAAGCTGGTTTGAGTTTAGCAGCATTCATCCATTTGCACCGGTTGAACAGGCTGCCGGATATCACGAGTTATTCAAAGAATTGGTTGACGATTTATGCGAAATTACCGGTTTTGCAGATATTTCATTACAACCGAACTCTGGAGCATCAGGTGAATATACTGGTTTAATGGTAATTAGGGAGTACCATATTGCAAATGGGGATACTGATAGAGATGTTGTGTTAATCCCATCATCAGCACACGGTACCAACCCTGCAAGTGCCGTTATGGCAGGTATGAAAGTGGTGGTAGTCAATTGCGATGAAAAAGGCAACATCAGCATTGAAGATTTAAAGAAAAAAGCAGAGGAACATAAAGACAAACTATCAGCCTTTATGGTAACCTACCCATCCACACATGGTGTTTTTGAAGAAGCCATTGTTGAAATGTGTGATATTATTCATCAAAACGGCGGACAGGTATACATGGACGGTGCCAATATGAATGCACAAGTTGGCTTAACTAATCCTGCAATAATTGGTGCCGATGTTTGTCATTTAAACCTGCATAAAACGTTCAGCATTCCACATGGTGGCGGCGGACCGGGTGTTGGCCCAATTGGTGTGGCAAAACACTTAGTTCCATTTTTACCAAAAAATCCGGTTATTCAAACAGGTGGTGAAAAAGGAATTAAAGCAGTTTCATCAGCTCCATGGGGAAGTGCCAGTGTTTTAACCATTACCCATGCTTACATAAAAATGTTAGGTCCTGATGGCCTAACTGAAGTTACCAAAATAGCTATTTTAAATGCAAACTACCTGGCTTCATCGTTAAAAGATTACTACAATATTCTTTATACCGGAACCAATAACAAGGTAGCTCATGAAATGATTGTGGACTGCAGAAGCTTTAAAGCAACATCAGGAATTACCGAAGCAGATATTGCCAAAAGGTTGATGGATTATGGTTTTCATGCACCTACTTTGTCGTTCCCTGTTCATGGCACATTAATGGTGGAACCCACTGAAAGTGAATCACTTCAAGAGCTGGATCGTTTTGTTGATTCAATGATTAGTATCTATACTGAAATTAAAGATATTGAAGAAAATAAAGCAGATAAAGAGGACAATGTATTAAAGAATGCACCTCACACAGCAGCTGATTTAACTTCTGATGAGTGGACACATCCATACAACAGGCACCAGGCAGTATTCCCTTTAAAATGGATTGAAGAAAACAAATTCTGGCCTCCGGTTGGAAGAATTGATGATGCCTACGGCGACAGAAACCTGATGTGTACTTGTGCGCCTATTGATGAGTACCGCGAAGGTTTGTTTGATTTTGGTAATGATTAGTTTGTCATTGGTCATTAGTCATTGGAGTCATCTAACTAATGACTAATGACCTTCCAATGTGATTTTCTAAAACTCAGCCTCTTCCAGTGTTGCACTGGCATCCAGTTTGGTACTTCCCGGGGCAAAGCAAGTATAACTTAAGTACCTTTCAGAAACGAATGTTACAATAATGGTATTGCCATTAATACATTTGTCCTTTCCTTCTGTTATTTTTTCAATAAAAACAGCACGGTTTTTCTCCATTTTCTGAAGTTCCCAATTACCTCTGCAACTTAACGAGCCATAGTCAATTTTGTAGGTATTGGTTTTTGTATTTGCCTCAAACCTTATTGACCAGCTTGAACTGTTATTTAGCTGAAAACCAGTGCCTCTCCAGACTCCATTTATCCAGTCTGTTTTTTTCTGGGCACTAAGATTAAAACTTAAAAACAAAACAAATGTTAAGAGTAAGGAATTTTTTAATGCTTTCATAGCTTACAGTTTGTAATTTACATTAGATGTTTTGTCAATTTTAATAAAACTAACAGAATTTACTCTATAAATTTATTGAATTGATATCTTTGTTCAAAATATTAAGTACATGGAACAGTTTCTTTTCTTATTTATCGGAATGGTAGTTGGCTTTTTAATTGGTAAATTTTTATCCGACAGCAAGTTAAAAAACGATTTTAATAATAAACTTCGGGCCACCGAGCATCAATTAAATGATGAAAAATTGAAAAATGTTGAACTCAAGGCCAAACTTGAAAATGAAACTGGCTTAAACAAAGCCATGAACGAACATCTGAAAGATACTTTTGAAGCCATGTCGTCAAAGGTATTAAAGTCTAATAATGAATCGTTTATTCAACTGGCAAATGAAACCATGAAAGGTTTTATGGTTAAGGCAGAATCAGAACATTCAAAACGGGCTGAGTCTATCAATCACTTAATAAAACCCTTAAAAGAAAGCCTCGACAGGCATGAAAAATTGGTTGTTGAGTTTCAAAGTGGCAATAACAAAGCCATGGGAAGCCTGAAAACTTACCTTGAAGAACTGGGTAAAAGCCAAAAAAGCTTAGAAAAAGAAACCGGCGCCCTGGTGGCTGCCTTAAAAAACCCAAAAGTTCGTGGCCGTTGGGGCGAAATTGGGTTAAAGCGAATTGTAGAATTTTCAGGAATGTCTGACTTTTGCGATTTTAATGAACAAATTAGTACCAATACTGAAGAAGGCCGATTACGCCCTGATATGATTATTAATCTGCCCGAAAACCGAAAAATAATTGTCGATTCAAAGGTTCCCTTAAACGCCTACCTTGATTCTTTAGAAACGGTTAATGATGATGAAAAAAAGCAATTAATAAGTGCGCATGCAAAAGCAGTACAGCAACATGTAAAAAGCTTATCAGCAAAAGCTTACTGGTCGCAATTTGATAATTCAATTGATTTTGTGGTACTTTACATCGAAGTTGAATCGGCCTTTGCCACAGCTTTGCACGAAAACCCAAGACTGGTAATGGAGGGGCTCCAAAACAGAATAGTTTTTGCCACACCAACTACCTTAATTGCTTTGCTACAAACAGTTGCCTACAGTTGGAAACAACAAAAGGCAGGCGAAAATGCAAAAAAAATCATTGACAGCAGCAGAGAACTACACGAAAGAATTGCTGTTTTCAATAATTATTTGCAAAAACTGGGTCAAAACTTAAATTCAATTGTAGGAACCTACAATCAGGCAATTGGCTCATGGGAAAGCAGGGTAGCTCCATCCATAAAAAAAATGGAAGAATTAGGGGTCTCGTCTGATAAAAAAGAAATTCAGGAGTTAAACGTGATTGAAAAAAGTACCAGGGAACTAAAAACCTAAGTTCGAATCTTATACCAAACCGCTATCAAGATAATAACCTGAGGCGTTGGAATGCCGAAGAATTAGCATGTTAAATTTATTTTCTGTTACATGATAACCATTCGGTATTAATACAAAACAAACCTGCTAAATGCAAAAACACCATGCAACAGTTTACATGGTGTTTAAAAAAAATATGATAGTAGTTATATCTATTCAAGCGTTCCAAACTTTATAACGGCCAAATGGTAATATTCCTCTCCTGGATTTAACACTGTTGAAGGGAAATTATCATGATTGGGAGAATCAGGAAAATGTTGTGTTTCAAAAATCATTGCTGAACGAAACTGATAAGCTTTACCAGACTTCCCTTTTACAGAACCATCAAGAAAATTGCCACTGTAAAACTGCAAACCAGGCTCGGTGGTATAAATTTCAAGCACCCGGCCAGATGTTCCGTCCCAAAGTTTTGCAGCAAAGGTTAACGAATCAGCTTTTTCTTTATTTAACACCCAGTTATGATCATAGCCTTTTCCATTTGCAAGCTGCTCATTTTCAGCAAGTATATCTTGTCCAACTTGTTTGCCTTTTCTAAAATCAAACGGAGTACCGTCAACACCTGCAATTTCGCCGGTTGGTATCCATTCGCTATCAACCGGAGTATAACTATCGGCATTGATCTGAAAATAATGATCAAGAATGGTCGAATCACCTTCACCTTTCAAATTCCAGTAGGTGTGATTACTTAAATTAATAATAGTTGGTGCATCAGTTGTGGCCTTGTACTCAATTTTTAACTCGTTATCATCCGTTAAAGTAAGTGTTTTGCTCACCGTCAAATTTCCAGGATAACCTTCTTCGCCATCAGGTGAAAGATAAGTCAATTCAATAGAATTTCCTGTTTGTTTTGCATCCCAAACCTTCTTATTAAAAGCCTCTTTACCTCCGTGCAACGTATTGTCTCCATCATTTAAAAATAATTGATACTCAGCTGTATCTATTGAAAATTTTCCATCTTTGATTCGGTTGGCAAAACGACCAACAATACAGCCTGAATAAATATTATCTTTCAAATACTCATCAATGGTGTTATAGCCAAGGATAATATCGGCAAATTCACCTTTTTTATCAGGAGTTTGAATAGAAACCAGTCGTGCCCCATAATTAGTTACATAAACCTTTATCCCATTTTTATTTTCAAGCAAATAAAGACTTACATTTTTACCAGCAACAATTGTATCAAAATTCTCTTTCATCAGATTAGAGGTTTCTTCCTGCTTAACGTCAGCGCTTCCACAAGCCTGAACAAATACAGCAATAATAATGATCCATTTATACATAATTGATTTATTTAACGGTAACCTCTAAAAATCGCTTTCTCTGCGTTACTCAAAATTTTCAGACCCCTCATTTACAGAAGTAAACTTAAGCTTTCATCCCGAATGGTCGGGATGAAAGCCCTGATAAAAACAATTTTTAGAGAACACCTAATTAGTTTTTTTAACTTTCTATTTTTTTAGTTGAACTAATACTACTGAATGAGCCGGAATTTGAAGGGTTAATTTCCCTTTTTTAGGTTTTGAAACCTTAAAATCAGCAATATTAACTTTTTCCTCTTTACCAAAATCATTGAGGTCTGTTATTTTTTTACCTGTAACAATTTGCCCACTTGCAGTCTTAAAATCATTTCCTAAATCACATTCTATTTCAACTGCCTTATTAGGGTTGGCATTTGATAAAGTAATACTTACCACTTCATTTTTTATAGAAGCCGAAGCAGTTACTGCAGGTATCGATTCTCCTTTGTATTCATACTTTTCACTTTCAAATTCAATTGGAATTAAAGTAGCATCCTGATGAACATTATACATTTTAAACACATAATAAGTTGGTGTTTTTACCATTTCCGCTCCTTTTGTAAGAATAACAGCCTGTAACACATTTACAATTTGTGCAATGTTTGCCATGCTAATCCTGTCTGCATGGTTGTTAAAAATGTTCAGATTTATTCCTGCAACAACCGCATCACGCACTGTATTTTGCTGTTGTAAAAAACCATCTTTTGTTTCCGGTAATTTATCGTACCAGGTTCCCCACTCATCAACTATCAATTTTACTTTACCTTTAGGGTCATATTTGTCCATTATTTTTAAGTGATCTTCGATAAATTTTTTAATATGCATAGTATTATGTATGGTTTTAAACCACATTTCTTCACCAAAGTCGGTTGATGAACCTTTGTTCCCCCAATCGCCTGATGGCAGTGTATAATAATGCATCGAAACACCCTGGGTTAGATGCATTTTATCTTGTAGCCCGGCCAGTATTTTTTCGGTCCAGTTAGTATCACCACCCGATGGCCCGCATATTATTTTCTGAAGCCCATTTCCACGGACAAAACATGAGTAGTTCCTATAGATATTTGCATAATAATCAGGGGCCATTTCTCCCCCACAGCCCCAGTTTTCATTTCCTATTCCCCAGAACTTCACCTTCCATGGTTTTTCGCGTCCGTTTTTCTTACGTAGATCGGTCATTGGGCTTTTGTTCGAAGAAGTAACATATTCAACCCATTCAGCGGCTTCCTGAACAGAACCTGAACCAACATTGATGCTCAAATAAGGCTCAATACCGACTAATTCACAAAAATCCAAGAATTCATGAGTTCCAAAACTATTGTCTTCGGTTACTCCACCCCAGTGCACATTTACTATTGATGGACGTTCCTCTTTTGGGCCAACACCATCTTTCCAGTGGTAAGTGTCAGCAAAACAACCTCCGGGCCAACGCAATACCGGAACTTTTAATTCTTTAAATGCTTCCACCACATCAGTTCTATATCCCTTAATATTAGGAATATCAGAATCTTCACCTACATAAATACCTTCGTAAATGCAGGTGCCAAGATGCTCGGAAAAATGTCCGTAAATCTCTTTGTTGATTTTGGTTTGAGCCTTGTCAATTTTAAGGCTTAGTTTGTTCTGTGCAGTTATGTTTATTGCAAATAACAATGCAATAGCCATAAATAAATTAGTAGTTTTCATATTAATGAGTTTTAATTTCCTGGTAATGAAATAGTTCAACCAGGGCGTAGTTAAATAGTTTATTAGCTTTTTACAGTACCAAGAGCTAAGTACTTCTTGTAAATTTCAGCATAAATTTCAACATTCTTTGCATTTGGTGCATATGTTTTTTCAAAACCTGATCCCATGGCTTTTTGTGCATCCCCTATTGTAGAATAAACACCAGATGCCACAGCAGCAAACATAGCAGCACCAAGGGCAACGCTTTGCTCGGATTGTGCAACTTTTATCGGCATGCCCATTACATCAGCAAGGGTTTGCATTACAAAATCGGATTTTTTTGCTACACCACCAATAGCCACAACAGCATCAACCTGTACTCCATTCTCCAAAAAGCGATCGGCAATGGCTTTTGAACCAAAGGCTGTAGCCTCCACTAATGCCCGGAAAATACGAGGAGCCGAAGAACCCAAATTAAGCCCGGTAATAGTTCCTTTCACGTTTTGATCAGCATCCGGAGTACGACGTCCATTCAACCAATCTGTAGCTACAATGGTTGATTCCTCGATTGGGATTTTTGCAGCTTCTTCAGATAAAGCTGGAATTATTTTTTCCTCAATTGTTTTTGCAAGCTCCTCATCATTAAGGAATTGCAATGGCCAGGCAAGCACATTTTTAAACCAGGCATAGACATCGCCAAAAGCTGACTGACCTGCTTCTAGTCCAACCATTCCCGGAATTACAGAACCATCTACCTGTCCACAAATACCTGGTATTAATTTATCACCTACTTCTTTTTCATCGGCAACTATTATATCACAGGTTGAAGTTCCCATGATACGAACCAGGGTATTAGCACCAATTTCGGCACCAACTGCACCCATGTGCGCGTCAAAGGCACTTACGCCAACCGCCACATTTGTTGATAATCCCAACTTTTCAGCCCACTCTGGAGTCAATGTTCCAAATACCTCATCACTTGTATACGTTTCTTCAAATAAATTTTCGCGCATTCCCTTTAGTTCAGGGCCTAGTTTTACTAAAAACTCTTCTGCAGGTAGCCCGTTCCAGTCAGGATGCCATAGCGCCTTATGCCCTGCTGCACAACGACTTCGTTTCACTTCATTGATGGCTGTTTTGCCTGTAAGTACGGCAGGTAACCAATCACAATATTCAATCCACGAAACAGCAGCTTTTTTTACTGCTTCATCTTCGCGAAGCACATGTAACACCTTTGCCCACACCCATTCTGAAGAGTATATCCCCCCTTCATATTTTGTATAATCAACTTCCCATTTTCGTGCTAGTTCATTTATTTCATCGGCCTCTTTTACGGCTGTATGGTCTTTCCATAAAATAAACATTGCGTTTGGGTTCTCCGCAAATTCAGGCAGCAAAGCCAGTGGCGTACCATTAGCATCAGTTAATGCTGGTGTACTGCCCGTTGTGTCAAACGAAATACCAACCACATTTTCAGCCACTGAAGCATCACATTTACTCAACGCTTCTTTAATTGAGGCTTCCATTACCTCTAAATAATCTGTTGGATGTTGGCGGTATTGGTTTTTTGCCGGCTCGCAATATTTACCTTCCATCCATTGTGGGTAATATTTTACAGATGAGGCCATTTCCTGACCATTTTCAGTATCTACAATTAATGCACGTGCTGAATCACTTCCGTAATCCAATCCAATAACATATTTACTCATAATATTTTGTTTTTTATGACTAATGACCAATTAACAAACTGATATTAAACACTATCTTGTGCTATCCTAAATGAAAAAAACCTTGTTTTAACCAAAATTCTATACTCCTACGGTTTAAAACTTCGCTAATTTGAGGCTGGCTCAATGGTGAAGCCCTCACCGTAGGTAAAAGTCATTAAATTATTAGACATTGAGCATGTCGAAATGTATAACTTTCTGATAATCAACACATGCTTCGACAGGCTCAGCATCCAAAATCTAGTTTTGAGACAGCTTCTATTGTTTTGTCCCTTTGATATATTTATTAAAAATTATAAATTGGATGAAATTAATTTCATCCAATTGCTATATTTCCATACCCAAAATAACAGGTATTGACAGGTTATTGTCCGTAATAGGCATTAGCTCCGTGTTTGCGTTCGTAGTGTTTTTTTATCAAATGCTTATTCATTTGTAAATCAGGGTTTAATGCAAAAGAAATTGATGCCATTTTAGCAACTTGCTCCATTACAACCGCATTGTAAACAGCTTTATGAACATCTTTTCCCCATGAAAACGGCCCATGATTATTTACCAACACACCAGGAATTTCAAGGGGTTTTAAATTTTTAAAAGCTTCTACAATAACTTTTCCTGTATCGTACTCATAATCACCAAAAATTTCTTCTTCGGTCATTTTGCGAGTACATGGAATTTCACTGGCAAAATAATCGGCATGGGTTGTTCCAATGTTTGGTATACTTCTGCCTGCCTGTGCCCATGATGTGGCATAGGTAGAATGTGTATGTACAACCCCTCCTACTCCATCAAAGTTCTTATATAAATATAGATGAGTTGGCATATCTGATGAAGGTTTGAGTTTTCCTTCCACCACTTTTCCTTCCATATCAACCACCACCATATCTTCAGGGTGCATCACATCATAGTCAACGCCACTGGGTTTTATCACAAATACATTATTTTCAGTATCAAAACCACTGGCATTTCCCCAAGTGAAAAGTACCAAACCATGTTTTACAAGGTCTAGGTTGGCCTTAAATACTTCTTGTTTGAGTTGCTCAAGCATTTTTTACGACTTTAAACCATTTGAAAGCATGTAATAAATATCGTTCCATTTCAGTTCTTTTTTGAATTCTGAAACATCTGTGTTTTCACCAATTATAACATACTCAACATCAGCTAGTTCAGCTAGATTCTCAATGTATTCTGGTGTTAATGCCAATGTAAATGCTGAATGGTGAGTTCCGCCTGCATAAATCCATGCTGCGGCACCATCTGCTAAATTAGGGTGAGTTTTCCAAAAAGCAGAAGCTACAGGAAGTTTTGGTAATGCTGCCAAAGGTTCAATTACATCCAATGTATTTACAATTATCCTGAAACGGTTGCCCATATCAATTAATGTGACATTCATTGCATTACCTGAAGCACTCTCGAAAACCAAACGTGCAGGAGCATCTTTGCCACCAATTCCGAGTGGATGTACTTCCAAACGAGGTTTTGCTGCTGCTATTGATGGACAGATTTCCAACATATGAGCACCCAAAACTCCTTCGTTTGCAGGATCTAGATGGTAGGTATAATCTTCCATAAATGAGCTACCACCTTTCATACCTGCCGACATAGTTTTTATAATGCGGAGCAAAGCAGCCTGTTTCCAGTCACCTTCAGCCCCAAAACCATAACCAGCGGCCATCAATCTTTGCGAAGCAAGTCCTGGCAACTGAGATAGTCCTGTAAGGTTCTCAAAATTAGTAGTAAACGCCTTAAAATCACCATCTTCCATAAAACGTTTCATAGCAATTTCATAGCGTGCCTGAACACGTACATTTTCATGGTACTCGCCACCAGGTTTACAGTTTTCAGCTACCTGATAAAGTGTTTCATATTCTTTATATAAAGCATTAACCTCATCATCAGTTACTTTTTCAACATAACCAACCAAATCACCAACTCCATAGGCTTGAATTTCCCAGCCAAATTTGATTTGTGCTTCCACTTTATCGCCTTCGGTAACAGCTACATTTCGCATATTGTCACCAAAACGGGCAACCTTTAACCCTTGCGAATCGGCCCAGCCAAGAGCAGTTCTGCACCAGGTTGCTACCTGGTTTTGAACATTTTCATCAAGCCAATGTCCAACTACTACTTTTCTGTTTTTGCGCATTCTTGCATTAATAAACCCAAACTCACGACCACCATGTGCACTTTGATGTGCATTCATGTAATCCATATCAATTTTGTCCCAGGGAAGATCGCGGTTAAATTGAGTATGAAGGTGCATGTATGGCTTATTTAATGCTTTTAAGCCAGCAATCCACATTTTTGCAGGCGAAAAGGTATGCATCCAGGTAATAATCCCTATGCAGTTTTTATCAGAATTTGCATCCACACAAATATCTAATATTTCATTTGGTGTTTTAACCACTGGTTTAAAAACCAGTTCTACCGGAAATTTTTTGCTTGCATTTAACCCATCAACAATCGTTGATGAATCTTCATCCACCATCTTCAATGTCTCAGGACCATATAAATGCTGACTTCCTGTGACAAACCATATTTGATATTTTTTTAAAGTACTCATAATATTTTATTTAAAATTACTATTCGTCAAAAAGTTAATTGCTAATTAAGTTGTAAGTTACTGATTTTTTTACAGATCACCAGACATTAGTCATTGTTAAAAACAAACAATAACTAATGTTTGATGACAAAATACTACCAGAAATAGGTATAAAATGCAACAGTTAACAGAAGAATTACCGCTGTATGGAAAATATCCCATTTATTCCAGCTATTTCGAGTAGCCAATTTTTGTTCTTCGGTTGCAGAACCAAATGTAAGACCAACAAGTTGTTCTTTTGGAGCAGCTGTAGTAAATTTACTCACTACTATTATCACTAATATACTAAAAACAAGCATTCCTCCACTAAAGAATAACCAGTTGACATCATAAAACAGGTTGTAAAAAATATTATCAACACCATTTTCAGCAGCCCAGGCCTTAACGTTGTCACCAAATCCGGCACTTTTAGCCATTGATGAATATAGTACCTTGGCGCCAAGACGTGTGATACCAATAATAAACCCAACAATCATCCCCCACATTCCACCTTTTGGTGTTGGCCTTCTTGATAAAATACCCAGCAAGAAAGCTGCTGCAATACCCGGAGCCAAAACAGATTGAACATCTTGTAAATAATTGTAAAGAACATTTCCAATATTACGCATAATAGGAATCCACAGTATACCAAGCACAACAATAACAACAGTGGCGATACGGCCTATATGCATTAATTTTTTTTCGGAAGCCTCTGGACGGTATTTTTTATAAAAATCAATGGTAAATAACATAGCCGACGAGTTAAATAGAGATGCCAGGGAACTCATTAAGGCAGCCAAAATACCGCAAACAACCAAGCCTTTAACACCTGCAGGTAAAAGTTTAGCTACCAGGGTAGGAAATGCTGCATCAGCGGTAGAAAGAGTGAAAGGTTCACCATCAATAACAACTCCTTTTTGAGCCATTGCAAAGGCTATCATACCCGGAATCATAAATAAAAATACAGGGGTAAGTTTTAAATAAGCACCAAATATAGTTCCTCTACGAGATTCTTTTTCATCTTTTCCTGAAAGTACACGTTGCACAATAAACTGGTCGGTACACCAATACCAAAAACCAATTACAGCAGAACCAATAAATACGCCTAACCATGGAAAGTCAGTATCGCTATTACTACGTATTAAGTTTGTCATGCTATCGCCGTATTCATTAACAGGAACGGCACTGGTAATTGCAATCATTTCGTCCCATCCACCAACAGCTTTTAAACCTAAAACAACTATAATTAGTGAGCCAAGCAATAAAATTGGTGTTTGAAGTACTGAAGTATAAAGTACCGATTTCATACCTCCAATAACAGTATAAACAGCAGTAAGCAAAACCAGGCCTATTGCCGAAATCCAGAAAAAGTCAATGCCCCAAAGACTTTCTATGCCAAAAACTTCTTTAAATACTAAGCCACCAGCATAAACAGTAACAGCAACTTTGGTTAAAACATAGCTAACCAATGAAATTATAGACAAGATTGACCTCGATTCCTTGTTATATCTCCTCTCAAGGAATTCAGGCATGGTGTAGACCATACTACGAGAATAAAAAGGTACAAAGACCCAACCAAGAATCAATATCATCCATCCTTGAATTTCCCAGTGTGCCATTGCCATTCCACTTGAAGCACCTGCACCTGCTAATCCAATTAAATGCTCTGAACCAATATTCGAAGCAAATATTGATGCCCCAATTGCAAGCCAGGTTGCATCACGTCCTGCTAGAAAATAATCTCCTGAGCTATTCTGTTTTTGCTTAAAAACCCAAACTATTATACCAATAAGAGCAATAGCAAAAACTCCAATAACAATCCAATCTAATACTTCCATACTATTAATTTTAAAGTAAGTTTTTGTTGATAATTTTTTGAAATATTAGGTAGATTCATCCCACTTAGAATTTCCAGTTCAGATGCCATCCACCATGCTAATTAATTGATTTTTAAACACTTAAAAAAGCACGTTGTTTTAATTTGCTTATCCATTCAAAGCGCTTTCTGTTACTGATACAATTGATTTTTGTCAGCTCTATACAACAACACTAAAACTACTACCATCCTCAATGTACTTTTTATATTTTTCAACATTGAACTTATACAAATGAGCACCTTTTTTTGAAGATTCTTTTTCTTTCTCTTCCAATTTTTCAAGCACTCCAAAACTTAGTATACTTTTTCTGAAATTTCTATTGTCAATTTTCTTTTGGTAAATGACTTCATATAGTTTATGTAGCCTTGGTAGGGTAAACTTTTCAGGAAGTAGCTCAAATCCAAGTGGTTTTGTTTTTGCATCTTTACGTAATCTTTTCAAAGCCATATTGACCATTATGCTATGATCAAAAACAAGATTGGGTAAATCTGAAACGGCTATCCATTCGGCCCCGTACTCTTCAACTAATTCATGATTGTGTTCCTGAATATTTATTAAAGCAAAATAAGAAATGGATATCACCCTGGCTCCAGGGTCTCTGTTTAAATCGCCATGGGCATGTAATTGCTTTAAATATACATCTTTAAGACCTGTTAATTTGTATAAAATACGTTTAGCAGCATCATCCAGGCTTTCATTTTTCTTTATAAAACTACCAATAAGTGACCATTGATTGATGGCAGGTTCAAAAATCCGTTTTATACATAGCAGTTTTAAATCTTCATTGTCGAAACCAAATATTATACAATCTATTGCAATTAGTTCCTTAATTCCATCACCTTTATAATTCATTTTACCAGTCATAAACTGCTATTTTTTAGAAAATTGCATTCTAAGTGTATAAAGTACGCTTATTTCTTGTTTTGCAATATACAATAAAAATTTAATAAACGTACAGAATACGTTTATTTTTAACATCTGTGTTGATAGATTACATTATTTTGCGTTTGCATCCTTCTCTACGGTTTTCACAAGTTCTTTGTCAAAACCGTTTTCTGATACCAAACCATATCAAGATAATAAAAAAGCTTTTGAAAATGCAAAGGAATTATTAACAGAGAAAGTGGTAGGCAAATTATACCGATTTTACTTTCAAAATAGTCCAATTTCGGCAAAGCCTCATTCGACTATTTTCAAGTAGCATCGGTATTTACCATTGCAATTTATATTTTGCTTTTGGTATAAAATATAAATGCAATTGGTATAAAAATATAGGGATGTACAGCTTGTACATCCCTATATTTTAAGTGCAAATCAAGCACCTGACCCAAACAACAGATTACTCCCGCAAAAGTCTGATATAATAAATTCCTCCAGCTGTTTTTTCATTTATTGCCGAGAATTTTAGATTTAGCTTTCCCCTATAATTTTTATTGAACACTTGTTCTGGAATTTTATAATCTACATCGTAAAATGCATCACCTTTTGAACCATCTAATTTTACAGTATCTAAAACAAAATCATTTAAGGAGATTGTGAATTCTCTGTCACCATCCTGTCCAAAATAGGTAATTCGCAGAGTTGAAGCCTCTTTGTTTTTGTCTCTCAAATCATAGCTGAACCAGCCCTTAGCATCCCTCCAGTATTTATTTTTGTTGGTTCCTGAATTAGTTTGCTCTCCTTTAAAATTGTGATCCGATTCAGGCTGTTGCTCACCAGGTGCCACTTGATCAATAGTAAGTGCCTCCAAGGCCAGGAACTCTTCTTCGGCCTTTTTCATTTCTTCAAGCTTGCTATTTAGCTCTTTTGTATTGTAAAGCGGCCAGTAAATGATGTACCTTGCTTCATGAATAGAAAAGAAAGGTACCAACTTTAAGTTTTTATAATGTTTCTGATGTATTAAGTCACTGATAGTAAACGATAAGCTCTTTTCCGGATCTGCTTTGAGATATGACTGAATATTTGTAGAATCCGTAACAAGCATAGGAGCCTCATCAATTGGATAAAATTCTCCACTAGCTACATGTCCCATTCGGCTATCATCAGCCCAAAGTCCATCCAGTTTAGTTGAATCGCTTACAGCAGCCAAAACAATGGGCCCATGAATAAACGACACCCAGTTTGACTGGTCAGGCAATTTCTCAACCCTGTTTTTTGCAGGTATTTTTATAGCAATCAGGTCGCCATCTTTCCATTTTCTGTGCAACTCAATGTAATATAAATCATTAGCATCATCCAGGTCTTGCTTTTCTCCATTTATTGCTACTTCAAATCCCTTGTCTACAACCCATTTTGGCTTTCTAATAAAAATACTGAATTCTTTTTCCTGGGTAAGCTCAATTTTAATTTCTGAAGTTTCGCTGTAAGGAAAATTCGTTATCTGTCTTATTTTCACCCCCTTACTCTTCCAGTTTAACTCAGATGGAATAAACAGATTAACATATAAATCCTCAGCAGTGTGTGAATAAATCATTTCGGTGTATTTTCCCGGGTTTTCCAAACCTGAACCTACACAGCACCAAAAACACTGTTGCGATTGTGAATAAACCCTGTAATGTTGGGGCCGCATTGGTGTGAAATATACAAAACCACCTTTTTCAGGATGAATAGAAGATAAAATATGATTGTAAAGTGCTCGTTCGTAATATTCAATGTACTTAGCCTGAGGGTTAGTCATGAAAAGAAGCTTTGTCAATCTTAACATGTTGTATGTGTTGCATGTTTCAGGCCCCTGATTGGAGTTAATCATTGAAGAAAAATCGTCAACCGGATGAAAATGTTCCCTAACACTATTTCCTCCAATTGAAACGGTCCACTTGTCTATCACTAAATCCCAGAAAAGGGCAGTTGCATCGGCCCACTCCTTATTATTTGTTGCATCGGCATAACGCTTGTAGCCAATAATTTTAGGTATCTGGGTATTGGCATGTAAGCCGGTTAATTCATTTTTATTTTGCAAAAGCGGGTTTAAAATAGCCTTATGCGAAAATCTCCTGGCAAGTTCAAGGTATTTATCATCGCCTGTAAGTTCAGCCACATCAACAAAAACTTCGTTTAGGCCACCATGCTCGCTTCTTAAGATTTCTTGTAATTGTTCATCGCTTAAGTTTTTCGTTGTTTCAATGCACCAATCAGTTAAGCTAACCAAGATATCCAGTGCTTTTTTATTGCCGGTATTTAAATAAACGTCTCTTAACCCTGCATACAGTTTATGGATGTTGTACAAAGGCACCCACTTTTTATTCAGAGAAAAACTTCCTGCTTCAATTTCACCTTTTGCAATTTCTTCCCACATTGTTTTTCCGTCTGGTATTCCGCCAACATAGCCATTTTCGTTCTTTTGCTGACAGGTATCCAGCCAGTTGATCATGTAGTTTACTCTGTCCAGTAGTTCCTGCTTGCCTGTTGCTGCATACATAAATGAAAGCGCTGACAGGTAATGACCACCGATGTGTCCATCAAGGCCAGAATTCTCCCAGTTTCCATAACTTTCTTTTAATGGTTTTATGCCAGCTTCTCGCAAAAAAGGAGCTAAAAGTCTATCCATATCCAACTCAAGGATATAATTTAAGCCAGATTGCTGGGCTTTTAGAAATTGGCCGTCTGTAATTTTTACATCTGCAATGTCAAAGCTTTGCATATGAACAGGTTGTTTTTCTTTTGAACAGCTAAAAAAAACAAAGATCGCAAGAATATAAATGCTTGTATTTTTCATCGCAATATTTTTTTTATTCAATATTAGTATTATAATTTTTATGAGTTAATTAAATCAGGCACCCTAAACTGAGAATTGTTCAGGTTGTTTTCGACCAATTCAATTGCCTTTTTCAAAAATTGCTCATCAACTTTTGTTGAGGTTATTTCATCTGGCTTAATACCCAGTTTTAAAGAATATCCTGACAACAGTGTTTTTCTTGATTCGATCAGGTTTTTTATTCGGGCTTCTAAAATACTTAACCCTCCTAGGGTTGCAATAACAATATTTCCCTGTGAATTTTCCAAAATATCTGTAATCGAATTGTGCACCAAGGAAAATTCTGCAAAAGGTGAATGAAAGTAATTTGTAAATTCACCTGTAAGCCCATCATATGCACTTAGTCCATTCTCAGTTCCAAACCAAATTAATCCTTTACTATCTTCCCAAATACAATCTACCATGTTTTGTGGAAGTCCATCTTCGATTGTAAAATGCTGAAAACGGATACTTTTTTCCTGCGAAAGTGCCAGATAAGAAAACAGGACACCGATTAAAATAAAAGATGTAGTTTTTAAAAAAAAGTTGTATGAGTAACTTGCTTTCATCTACATAAATATACAACAATTAAACAACAAAGCTTTATCCCTATAAAATACATCTATTTTTGTGCTCAACATATGACAAAAAAATAATAAATGTACAATATACGTTTATTTTCAACATTAATATTGAACAATTAAAGATGGATATTTTATGTAAATCTATTAAGCAGTATACCTATAAAAGGCTCCTGGCCTATTCCTGAAGCCTTTTGCCACATTGGTTTCGTTTTCTATTCTTTCAAATCCAACCAGACTTTCATTTTACCAACTCCCCGGTTTGACCAGGCAAAATAAGGTATTGCTGCCAAATTATCTGTGGCAACCGTATTAACACCACCTAATAAGTCTGGCTTAAATTCCACTTTAAACGATGCCTTTTTATCAAAGCTAATATTATCAATGTCTTTGTTATCGATTTCTTCAATAGCATATACAATAGGCCCATATTCTATTGCCACTTTATTTTTGTTTTCAGCAACTTTATCATTTGATTTAACCAATTTTACCTCCATTGGGAACTTTATCTCAACTGTTCCTCCATTTTTCCAGTTCTTGCTAATCACCAAATAACCATTTTTAATTTCAGGAGAAATGCTTTCACCATCGATTAATACTTTTGGTTGGGTTTCTTTTTGATTTTCATAGAAATACAAATCTCCTGGCAGCGGTTCATTTCTTACCCAGCCTGGTATTCGAAATTTTAAAGTAGTTTCGTTATCCTTTGTTGAAGTTATAGAAACTGTCACTTTTCCTTTCCATGGATATTCTGTTTCCATTTTAACCGAAACTTCATTATTTTCTAATTCGATTTCAGAACTGTTTGAAATATACAAATTTGTATAAAGAGTATCGCCCTTTTTTGCATAAATGTATTTAGGAACAGTTGGAAGAAACCTTATTAAATTTGTTGGGCAACAAGAACAATCAAACCAGTTTTTTCGTGTGCATGCACCTTGATTAAATTCGTATTTACCATCAGCTTCTAAAGGATTTGGATAGAAAAAATGTGTCCCGTCAAGCGAAATACCTGATATAAGACCATTGTACAAAGTCCGTTCAATCACATCGTAAAAAACTACATCTCCAGATTGCCTAAATAAACGATCGTTCCAGCAAACGCTTCCAATAGCAGCACAGGTTTCGTTATAAGCAGTTTTATTAGGCAGTTCATAATTATCTCCAAAAGCTTCACCTTTGTGCAAAGCGCCTATACCACCAGTAATGTAAGTTTTTTTATACGTTACATTTTCCCATAAGTTTTCAACCGCTTTTTTATATGCCGAATCATTTTTTAGTACTGCTATATCCGTCATGCCAGCATACATATATTCTGCCCTAACTGCATGTCCAACAGCTTGTTTCTGTTTGGTAGGATGTTTATGATCCTGAGTATAAGCCATTGAAATATAGTCCCCGTACAACTTATGATTATTGGGGTTCCCCCTGTTATCAAGGAAGTATTTCGCAAGATTCAGGTATTTTTCCTCACCAGTTATTCTAAATAATTGAACCAACCCTGTTTCAATAATCTGGTGCCCAGGAACTGCTTTAATCTGGCCTTCGCCATCGCCAAATGTTTTTACTATAAAATCTGCATTTTTAAGGGCAATATCCAAAAAATTACGTTTGCCGGTAGCCCAATAATGTGCAGCAGCAGCTTCGTACATGTGCCCGGCATTATAAAGCTCATGGCTTTGGTTTAATGATTCCCACCTTTTTCCTTCCACAACATTTACCCAGGTTGCTGGCGGTTTTGCAGGATTAATAGTCCGCCAGGTTGTGATATACCCATCGGCCTCCTGCCCTATGGAAACAATTTCAATTATTGAATCTAACTGTTGTTCTAATTCTTTGTTCGGAAAACTCATCAATGAAATAGCAGCTCCTTCAATGATTTTATATACATCTGAATCATCAAAAGGCATGGCTCCTTTGGTTTCGCCTTCCATCTTTCCCCCGGCAATTAAAAAATTATCATACCTACCTTCTTCCTCACATTTTTTTAAAGCATAAGGTATGGTTATTTCTTGTACTTTTTTTAGCAATGGAAGCCAAAAACTATCCGTTAATTTTACCTGATGGATATCAACAGTAGTTATTGAATAATCATCCACTTTTTTTTCAACTGCCCGTTCATTTGTAGAACATGAAAACAGAGACATCACCAAAACCAATAAAGAGCTGATAATAAGACGATTAAAAACAAATTGTTTTATCATATCTATTAAATTTAAAAACCAATCAATTGCAGCACTCTTTTTTATATTTTGTTCGAAAACTTTTTATCACATAATTCTAAAATAAGCAACCGCTTTGTAAAGTTCTTCTGCATTTGTTGCCAGTTCTTTCGAACTTGAGGCAATTTCTTCCGAAGAAGCCAGGTTTTGTTGTGTAATATCATTCAATTTTTGAACTGCTACATTAATTTGTTGGCTAGCAACATTCTGTTCTTTGCTTGAATCAGTAATTTCTTTAACCAACTCTATGCTTTTTTCAATTTCAGGAACCATACCAGATAGTTGGGAAACTGCTTCTTTTGTCAATTTAAGCCCAGAATCTGACAACATAACTATATCAATTGCAGATTGTTTGCTTCGCTCGGCGAGTTTTCTTACCTCCGTTGCAACTACTGAAAACCCCTTACCTGCCTCACCTGCCCTGGCTGCTTCTACAGCTGCATTAAGAGCCAGTAAATTTGTTTGAAAGGCAATTTCATTTATTATTCCAATTTTCTCAGAAATTTTTTCTACTGAATTAAGGCTGTTTTCTGATTGTAAAGATATCTTTTTTATATTGCTACCTGAATCTATAGTAATTTGATTGGCCAATATCGCGTTATCGGAGTTATTCTGTATACCTAATACGGCTTCCTCCATTGATGCAGCTATCTCTTCTGCTGATGTTGCTTGTTCGTTTGCCCCCTGTGCAAGTGCAATGGCAAATGAATTTAGTTGCGTACTGGCATTTGAAATACTTTCCGCTCCACTAAGTATAATACTTATAACTTCCCTGATTTTTTCACCCATTTCCTTCATTGCCCTCATAAGCAGTCCAATCTCATCTTTTAACCTGGTTTCATCGCCCGACAGCTTCACAGTTAAGTTTCCTTGAGCAAATTTTTGAGCAATATTTATAACTTTAAAAAGCCTGGATGTAATGTATCGTGTAATTGAAATAGAAATTACCAATGCCAAAATAAAAGCAATAACCGTAAAAATTATCACAAATAAATTTGCTGTTTTTTGGGAATTTACTGCATCATTGTTAGCATAATCAAAAAGTTTGTCAAATAGCTTTGTAATTTGCATACCTAACGGGGGAATGTTCTTATCATATACAGCCTGGGTTTTTCCCAATTCTTCCAAATTATCCAAAAGGGATTTATATTTATCCAAACTTTCTGAAAACCTCATCTGTTCATCATCACCAAGTTCGGCGAATGTTTTATTTAAGTATTCATTTGCTTTTTGCAACTTATCTGTGTTATAGCTAGATATATACTTAATGGTATTTATCCTGGCCTGGCTAAAATTTAAAGCTGTTTTTTCAGAACTGCCTTGATCTGATTCAATTACTCTTGAAATAATTTTTTCGCCAATTTTTTCTTCCAAACTTTCAAATTCTGCCAGTTTACTGCCGCTTGCAACAGAGCTCATCGAATTCTCAAAATAAAGGGTTATTGAGGCTGACAAAGAGTCAACAATATTTTTTTCTTCAGTCTTTGTTATCGACAACTTTATCTTGTCCAATGTTTCAAGAACGACTTTTATAGTTGGCTCAATTTTATCTGAAAAAAAAGGGTTTCGGGTATGTGCAAAAGAACGCGCATAAAGCCGTGAGAGATTATATTCGGCACGAGCAGTACCTAAATCTGACAAGATGCTTGATTGATAATAGACCTTGTTAATTCCAATAGAACCAATTACAGCTATAATTACTGTAAAAAAAATAACTACGCTAAAACCAAGAATTAATTTTATCGATGTTTTTAAGTTTTTTAAGATCATGTAGATTAAGGTGTTAATATTATTCCTATTTGAATTAAAAAATGCTAGAAAATTATTAGACCTAAACATTTATGCCATAGCCTGCCAGATAATTTTAGCATTTTTGTGGTTTGATTCTGTCCTATAGCTTAACCCTGTAAATCTATCAATTTTCTTGTGATTAAGTATTACTAACTAATTTGTGCATTTTCAGTGACCCAAATTTGAGTACTACTAAATCAGGGCTTCCTGTGTTCTGTTCCTTTATCTGAAATAACTTTCATACAATGTACTTTGTTTTTGTATGAACTTTTTCATGACTTTGGGAGTAATAATATAGTTAAGCCAATATATAAAATAAATTACAAATTAGAAACCTAAATTCACACCTTATACAATAAAAGGTTGAAAATATTGTTCTCATATTCCATACTTAATAAAAAAACAATCTTTCCATCCAAAATTTACAACAGTTTATCCCCCCTTAATAACATAAGGCTCTTCACCTTCTTTTACTTACCAAAAAACATCAAAATATTGCAGCTAACAAACTAATTACTATTGGCTTACAATAATTTCGCTATTAGTAATTCCATTTTCATTAAAGGATTCAATTGTAAAATAATACTCCAGGGTGCTGTTTAAACTATGAATTGTAACAGTGGTATCACTGTAAACAGTATAACTATGATACAATTTATTTTTATCAATGCCATAGCTAATGTTGTACCCAAAAGCATTTTCTGGTTTGCTCCAGTTAAGCACAACACTCCTTTTATCATCAGCGTTACGTTTTGCTTCAAAAGTCTCTACTTTTCCAGGTACATTGCCATTGCCCTTTCCAAAAACCCGAAAACCGCTAATAGCAAAGTTGCCGCTGGGAACTTCAATATTACTTAACTTTAGGTAGCGGCACGAAACCTTTTCTGGTAACTGACTGTAATCATGCGAGTTATCAGTTGTATTTTTCGATTTATCAATCAGCATTGTCCAGTTACTTGTGTCATTTGAGCATTCCACAGTGTATTTGTGCGATACACCAGCTTTTCTTCCAAATATATCAGTATTGTGCTCAGCAAAATTTATCTGTACAGCATAAACATCGCATGGCT
This sequence comes from Bacteroidales bacterium, assembly GCA_050291445.1. Classification (GTDB taxonomy): domain Bacteria; phylum Bacteroidota; class Bacteroidia; order Bacteroidales; family NBLH01; genus NBLH01. Next base: position 23,344 of record JBNKJW010000002.1, read on the forward strand.
TTCCTAAATCAAGCATTACAAATTCACCAGCTTTTCCACTTTCGGCTGCCCAATAAGTCCTGATATTTTCATCAGTAATATTAACAGATGGAAGTGTATCTATTGATGATGAGACTTCAACCCTTTTTGCATATGAAAGTAACATCCATTCAGGGAAAATCTCTTCAAATCCCTCAATTTTCTTTTCTGGCATCATCATCGGATAATCACCAAATTTGGTGACAGCGTACAAAGTGCCCTGTTCATCAAAAAATACCGGAAACAAGCCCAACCTTCGCTCAAACATGTGCTTTTGAGAAATAGTCATGGTACCAATGTGCCAATAATTACCATTTTTATCCATGAATGTATTTCCGTGGCCGGCACTTGCAGCAAAACCTTCTGGTTTATAGGCAAATGGATTATGAGGCTGCAAAGTAAAAGGACCCAATGGGTTGTCGGAAACATACACAGCATCGGTGTAACTTTTGTATTCAGTTCCCGGACCGGCATACTGTAAATAATATTTCCCGTTAAATTTGTTCATCCACGCACCTTCTATCCATGGCGCTGCATTGTATTTAGTATTGTAATCTCCTGGCACTTCCCAGCCTAGTTGTTCCGGATTTGCATGGATCAATTCTACAGGCTCTCCAATAAAATTGAAGTCATTTTTATAGTCTATTTTCACTCCATAAAGTGGTTTTTCGTTTGAGCAGCCCCAGTAAAGATACAATTGCTTATCATCGTCAAGATAAAAAGCAGGATCCCACACCGGTTGGGCTAAGGTGTCTTTAGCAATACTCCACTTTCCGCTTAAAGGAGCGGTTGATTTGTAAATTGTACTTAATTCATTGGATGACGCCAAAAAATACATTGTATCTTTTATAGCAATTACAGTTGGGGCATATTCTTCTGTAGGTATTTCATCGGTTTGAATGAACTTCCAGTCAACTAAATCATCCGATTGCCAGTATCCTCCTGATTTTGAAGCAAATAAATAGTACTTGTCTTTAAAAAGTATCATGGTTGGATCGGCAGCCTCTCTCCTTGAAGGTTCATCTAACTGAAACCTGTAACTCAAATTTACAGGATTACAAAACGTTTTTAAACTCAGTTGTTCAGACTGCTTTTGTGTGCTTTCCTGACATCCTGCCAGAAAGTAAATCATAACTAAAATAATTCCTAATTGTTTCATTTTTTTATAACTTTTTTATTTCAATGATATCACCTTTTTTTGTTAAAACATCATATTCATAAGTTGTTTTCCGTGATAACTTCTCTATTTGTTTCTCTGAATTT
>JBNKJW010000003.1:0-36136 GCA_050291445.1 Bacteroidales bacterium
AAAAAGAAAAGTCATAATCATACCATCTCTGCACTGAAAATTTCTTAAAATAACCCGTTATTATTTCAAAATTTTCAGTGCAGATCTAGCATAATTATGACTTTCTGTGCCCATTATTTTACATCGAACTCAGGTTAATAGCCATTAGATATTTGTCATTTTGTATTCTATTGACTAATGTCCAATGGCAAAAAGAAATATCATGAATGTAATTAAACTATTATCAAGTTCTTTAGGTGTTAATAACGATATTCCTAACCAAAAACTTGCTGAAGAAATTGCCGAAACCAATGACAGTGAAGCTATTAAAGAACTGGTTGAAACCTTGCAAACCAGCAAAGACAAAAAATTACAAAGTGACTGTATAAAAACACTTTACGAAACTGGCTACAAAAAGCCTGAACTGATTGCTGAATTTTTAGCTGTTTTTGTTGAATTCACTAAAAGTAAAAACAACCGACTGGTTTGGGGCTCCATGATAGCCATTTCATCCATTGCCAAAATAAGGCCTAAAGAAGTGCATAAATCACTTGCAGCTATTATGCTGGCTATCGATAAAGGCTCTGTAATTACCAAAGATTGCGGAGTTGAAATTTTGGCAAAATTAGCAGCTCATTCAGATTTTGAAGCAGCATGTTTCCCTTTGTTAATGGAACAGTTAAAATTTTGTTCTTTAAAACAGTTTCCACAATATGCTGAAAAATCAGTAATTGCTGTTAATGAAAATAATAAACAGGTTTTTACTGAGCTTTTGGAATCAAAAATTAAAGAATTGGAGAAGGAATCACAGAAGAAGAGGGTGGGGAAGGTGATGAAGAAGCTATAGTTATTGATTGGTTGTCAGAAAAATGAAAAAGGTACAAGAGAAGACGTTCGTGCCAGAAAAATTTGAAAATACTGTAGAGACACACAGTCGTGCGTCTCTACAATTTATTCAATAAAATTCTTTTATTTCACCGTCTCCATCAACACTTCAACCGCTTTTTCCAACTGCTGATCCCTGCCATTGTCAATAATACCAGGCATGTTTTTTATTTTGTATTCAGGAACGGTTTCGTTGTTTTCGAGCCATTCGCCAGCCCTGTTTTTGGCACTTACTGGTACTGAACCCCAAAAAATGTTACCGTTTTGAAGCATTTCCCAGCCTGCAAAGCTACAGGTTCCGGGAACGGGCATCCCCACCATTTTACCGATTTTTAAATCCTGGTAGCCACACGAGAAACAATGGCCATCGCTGTAATTTGATTCGTTGATCATGGCCACTGAAGGTTTGGTCCACCTGAAAACGGGCTCGTAACCTACCGGACGATCTTCTATTTCATAACTCATAAAGCGGGTACCTGTTAAAAACATGGTTAAATCGCCAACCAAATCGCCACCACCATTAAAGCGGGTATCAACAATCAGGGCTTTTTTATCGTAATATTTGCCCAATACTTTTTCATAGGTATTTCGGTAAGGGCCATCGCTCATACCCGGGATATGGACATAACCCAACAGACCATTACTCAATTTCTTAACCTCTTTTTCATTGGTTTTCACCCATCTATCATAGAGCAACCCTCTTTCAGTGCCTAAAGAAATGGGTTTTATGGTTACATCCTGACTTTTTTTAGTGGCAGGTTCAAAAACGTGTAGTGCTGTGAACTCACCTTCAATACGATTCAGGTGTTTGGCATAATCCACATCTCTTTTTATTGGCACATTATTTATTTTTTGAATAACCATTCCTGCTTTTACTTTCAGGTTTTCTTTGTCCAAAGGCCCTTCTTTTATGATTTCAGCAATTTTTAGTCCTTCACCAGTGTAATTGTAATCGATAAAAATACCTAACGAGGCGGTGTTATCTCCTTGGGGATTTCTGTATCGGTATCTTGCCCCTGTATGAGAAGTATTTAGTTCACCAAGCATTTCAGACAATAACTGGCTAAACTCAAAATCGTTGCCAACGGACGCTAATTTAGGCTCATAATTCTTTCTGAGAGCATCCCAGTCAACGCCATGCATGGTAGGTTCGTAGAACATCGATTTGGTTCGTCGCCAAACATGGTCAAACATTTGCTGGCGTTCTGCCGCAACATCCAATAAAATTTCGCCTTTTATTGCAACAGGCTTTTTCTTTTTGCCTTTTACATCAATCGTATAAATTTTCCCACTCGACAATAAAAACAGCTTTTCCATGTCTTTATCCCATTGTAAACGGCCAGATCTTGACCCCAGATCCATTACTTTTTTGGTTTCTTTAGTTCTCAATTCAGTACTCCAGAGTCCAAGGTTCTTTTCAAAACGGGCCAAATAATAGAGACTTTCGCCATCTTTTGAAAGAACGGCATCTGCAAGGCTTGAGGAATGGATAGTCAGGCGTTTTTTACGATCTTTTAGCCCTTCCCAATCAAATTTTACTTCTAAACTATCCCTTTTTTCTTCGTCTTTCTTGCCTTTTTTCTTCTTCTTATCATCTTTCTCCTCCTTTTTTTCGTCTTTTTTCTCCAATTCTTTCAATAAAGCATATTCATCTTTGCTTAAATTAAATTTGTCCCAGCCATCTTTTGTCAGAAAAAAAGAATAAACATCAGCTTCGCTGCGACCGCTGGTGGCATAAGATTTTAATCCATGCCTATCGCTAAAAAACAGAATTTGTTTACCTCCATTTACCCATTTGGGCTTAAAATCGTAATAACCACTTTCGGTAAGGTTTATTAGCTTTTTTGATCCATCAGCAGACAAAAGCATTACCTCCTGATTGGCCATTACCGGAGAATATTCTATTAGCAACCATTTGCTGTCGGGGCTCCATTCAAAATACTTGTCGCCATCGTACATATAAAACAGCTCCTTTTTTGTCAACAAGGTGCGGGTTTGTTTGTTTGCTAGGTTGTAAATCTTAAGCTCCCTGCGGTTTTCAATAAATGCAATTTCTTTTCCGTCTGGCGAATACTTTGGCTGGTAGTTTTCATTGGCATTTTCAATAACCGGCTCTTCTTTTAAAACAGTTGAAGCAAAGAAATAGGGTTCATTATCATTCACCTTTTTTGTTTGGTAAATGCTCCATTTTGCATTTCTTTCGCTTGCATAAATGATTGATTTTCCATCAGGTGAAAAGCTTACAAATCGCTCTTGCTCAGGAGTATTAGTGATGCGTTTCGACATTTTATTTTCAACTGAAGAAACAAACACTTCGCCACGAACTATGTATGCCACTTCTTTTCCATCAGGCGAAATAGCCATTTCTTTTACACCACCCGAAACCGAAACTACTTGCACATTGTTAACTTTATCGTTGGTTTTAATGTTTACATCCAAAAGGGTTGCTTCACCAGTTTCGGTTTTAGTGTATAAATTTCCATTGTGGGTAAAACATAACAAACCCTCTGTAGAGATGCTTAAGTATCTCACCGGATGCATTTTAAAATCAGTTATTTGCTTATCTTCCGAAGGATTAGTCAGGCTCATTTTATGAACATTAAAAGTTCCGCTTTTTTCGCTCAGGTAAAAAATGTCTTTTTCACCAGGAGCGTAAACAGGGTTTCTGTCTTCTCCATAAAACGAAGTAATCATGGTGTGCTTTTTTGTTTCCACATCATATTTCCAAATATCACGTGTAATAGCTGACTGATGATGTTTTCTGAATTCATCCTCGCCTCCTTTTTTATCATGATAAATGAACTCTTTGCCATCTTTTCTAATTTGAATATCTTCGGCAGGAATGGTCCATACCTGATCAACCCAACCACCGCTAACAGGTACTTTGTAAACTTCTGGCTGAGAACCTGTTGGGTATTGACGATGATTCACAGCATCAAGGCGTTGCGAGCCAAAAATTACGTATTTATCATCGGTACTAAAGGTGTACGGATATTCGCTATTTGAGTGATAACTCAACCTTTTTTCTTCATAGGTAGCAATATCAATTACAAAAACATCAAAATTACCGTGTCGGTTTGATGCAAAACTAATTTTTTTGCTATCGTTGCTCCAAACAGGCATAAAATCGTGTGCTTTGTGGAAAGTAAGTGCCTGGGCATCTCCACCAGTAGTGTTTACCAGGTAAATATCGCCTTTGTAGGTGAATGCAATTTTACTCCCATCTGGCGAAATGGATGCATAGCGGAGCCACTCATCGCTTTTTTGTGCATTGGTAAACAGGTAATTTACCAGCATTAAAAGTATTAGAATATTCTTTTTCATTATAATTTAAGTTTAAGTTAGGTGTTTTGCGAGTTATACAATTGTATTTATTTTTGAATCCAAAATTAAAATATAAATAGCAATTGTAAATGCCGATGGACAAATATGTTTGGTTCAATCAAATTTATGAAAATTGAACAATTACATATTTCAAATCGGTATAAAACTATAAAAAGTGGGGGGAAAATCTGTAACTTTGGTGTAGAAAAGAATAATTTATTTATCGTATGACCGTTTTGCAAAGTAGTAGTAATTTAAACCAAACAAAATGAAGTATCTGTATATCCTTGTATTTGCAATTCTATTTTTAGCTTGTAGAAAAGATGATGGAGTAACTGTGCCAGGCCTGGAATCTGCAACACCAATCGAAAGCAATGTTGCTGAACCTGAATTATTAACGACTCTACCTGCCAGTTGGGATGAAAACTGGTTTGCTTCACCAGCAGTGTATGATTTAGATGGAGATGGGAATAATGAGATAATAGCTTCCAGGCATAGTGTGTTATATGTTTGGAAATCAGATGGTACCTTGCTTTGGCGCGCCCCAGTGGGTGAAAACGCCTCCACTTCAAACGATCATGGCAGCTCAAGAATGTACGCTTCGCCAGTTGTTGGTGATTTGGATAATGATGGATTAGGGGAAATAGCCATTGCATACAGTGACCAGGCGGCTGTGTATGAGCATGATGGCAATTTAAAAACTGGATGGCCGCAAAGTTTTCCAGGGAGTAATGGTGAAATCCGTTCAATTGCTGCAGCTGATTTGGATAACAATGGAACCCATGAAATTTTGGTAGTAAAAACCAGCGAAGGGCCAGTAACCTGCGTTTGGAATATTAATGGACAGGTTCGTAGTGGTTGGCCGCAAGTGGATAACCATGATACTAAAAACGATTATGGCGGCTACAATCAGAATATTGGTGCTACCGATTTTGACAATGATGGGCTGGTGGATGTAGTAAGTACCTACGATATTTGCCATATTGGAGTTTTTAAAGAAAATGGTGAAAGCTGGATGGCTAACAGCATGTTTTCGGGGCAATATTCATGCAACGTCCCATTTTTTCATGATATTGATTTAGCTGTGCAGGGTTGGGGTGCCGATGGCAACGATCGTGATGAATTTACCGATTCACCTCCGGTATTTGCTGATTTGGATAACGATAACCTGCCGGAAATTATTTTGTTTTCGGATCACGAACTGGCTGGTGAATATGTAAACCGGGGAAACAGCCTTTGGGCAATTAACCCCGACATGACCCGTGTAGCTGGTTTTGAAACAATAAAAACAACCGGAAAACCTCTTTATACAGGCTATGAAAACAATATTGTGCAAGTGGCCCCATCACCTGCTATTTCGTATTTGGGCACAACCAACCTACATATTGTTGTTCCTTCTTACGATGGGTATTTGTATTGTTTTGATGCTGAAGGCACAGAAAACTGGAAAGTTCAGTTTGATTCTCCGGGAGGAAATTTTATTGGTATGGGTGAGGTTGCTATTGGCGATTTGGATAACGATGGTGTACCCGAAATTGTTTTTACCACTTATTCAACCAGCGAAAATGTATCAAAGCTATATATTTTGAATGCTAATGGTAGTTTGTTGCACCGAATTGATATTGCCGGAAGAGGAAGTATGTCGGCACCAACCCTGGCGGATTACGATAAGGATGGTAAAACCGAAATCATTCTTTCCTTAAAAGATGTTTTAGGTGGTGGCGAAGGTGGAGTACAGATTTGGAAGGTTGCTTCTGCTACAAATAGTGTAACTGACTGGCCAACTGGGAGAGGAAGCTATTTAAGGACGGGGGAGTTTGATGATTAAATTGAAAAACTAAAACCTTACTGTAGAAGTTTCATTAATCCAACAACCTATTTTTACAGTTTGTCCATTTTTAACTCCAATAATGAATGCTTTTTCAGGGTTTGGGTAATTGGCTGAATATCTTGCAATTAATCTGTTTGCAGCCTCAAGGATCGATGGGTCTACAGTTTTTGCTTCAACTAATTTATCAACAGCAGCCCAATAGGCAACGTTTTCTAATTCACCTTTTGGAGATGCAAGTGTAGAACACCTACATGAGGCATATATTGTTGCAATTAAAATATAGGGTGCACCAAAATTACTTTTTAATGAAACTGCTTTTAAGGCATATCTCTTTGCTTGAGCCTTTTTACCAATTTCATTTGAAAATTGAGCAAGTTTATAGTAAAGTCGTGCTTTTAATGAATCTACAGGTTCATGTTTGATTGCTTCGTTCAGATACTTAATAGCTTTATCATAATCTTTGTTTCTTATTATCCATGTATGACTATCGCGTTTTGGCCATGTTGAAGGTCTCAATCTGTCAATAGCTACAACTACATCACCAAAAAGCTCTGTATCTGTACAATCTTTTAGGCTAAGCAATCTGGCAATTTTTTCAAGTTGCTCAACATCAGTTTTGTTTTTATTGAACCTTTTTCGCAATGCAGGAATCAATTGCTCACAGGGTGCAGGATCGCCGATTGTGAAAATTTGAATGACTCCTTCTAATGCCAGGGGTGCATATATATTTGTTGAATCCTTCACACGCTCTTCTAAAATTGCAGTAATTGCCGTAAAGTTTTCAATAACTTTATCTCTGTCAATTTTTTTTGTTACAAACATACCCTCAGTTGCTTGCATATACGATAGTAAAACTGCATCTTCTGATTTTACCCCTTGAAGTTTAATTACCTGAGTTCGATTAAAAATATTCACACAGTTTGAATTAATTTTTAGCAGAAATTGCAACAAATTTTTGAAGGACTATCGGGATAGTTCTAGAAAAATTGGTGTGATTTATGCAAAAATTAATCAAATCTAATAGAAAATTCGGAACTGCGAAGCACTTACCGGAGGTAATCACATCATCTCTGCACTAAAAATCCCTCAAAATAGCCCGCTATTCTTTCTGCATTTTTAGCACATATCTGGTATAATTCCGAATTGCTGTGTTGAATATTTTATGTCGAACTCAGGTTAATAGTAATTCTTCCCTATCAAATAATTCTTCACATAATCTGCTACGCCTTCTTCCAGGGTATGAAACTCTTTTGTGTAGCCAATACTTCGAAGTTTTTCCATTTTTGCCTCAGTAAAATACTGGTATTTATCGCGAATATCCTCAGGAGTATCAATAAAGCTGATTTTTTCGTCAATGTCCATTGCTTTAAAGGTATTCTTGGTTAAATCAAGAAAAGTACGAGCTTTTCCTGTTCCCAGATTGTAAATTCCTGAATCTTTTCTATGGTTCATAAAAAACAGCAATATATCCACTACATCTTTTACATAAACAAAGTCTCTAATTTGTTCACCATCCTTGTAATCAGGATTGTGCGAACGGAATAATTTCATTCCACCTGTAGCCTTTATTTGGTTAAAAGCATGGAAAATAACCGAAGCCATTCTTCCTTTATGAAATTCATTGGGTCCGTAAACATTAAAAAATTTCAACCCTACCCAAAAATAAGGTTTTTCTTCCTGGGCCAGTGCCCATTTATCAAAGTCATTTTTTGAATCGCCATATGGGTTCAATGGTTTTAGTTTATCAATAACTTCATGACTGTCGTCATAACCACACTCGCCCAAGCCATAAGTTGCTGCTGATGAGGCATATACAAGAGGCAAGCCATGTTTAACACAAGCCTTCCACATTTGTTTGGTATAGCCAATGTTTAGTTCATCAAAAACAGAAACATCAAACTCGGTGGTATCTGTCCTTGCACCTATATGAAAAATAAACTGCACCAGTTTCTGGTTTTCTTCCAACCAGGAAAAAAATTCGTTCCTTTCAACTTTGGCAGTAATTTTTTTGCCTTCGAGGTTTTTATTTTTATCAGGGTTGGAGAAATTATCAACAACCACAATATCTTCAAAACCTTCCTGGTTTAATTTGCTTACTAAACAGCTTCCAATAAAGCCAGCAGCACCTGTTACTACAATCATATTTTTAGTTTTTTAATTGTCTACAAAGATAGAATTGTTCATCAAAACTTTTCAAAATCTTGAATTACAAATGACCAATGGCATAATTAACCTGACCACCTAATTAATTCTCTAAATAAAAATCAAAAGCCTCAAAAATCTCTTTTTTTCCCGCCGTTTGATTAATCACTGATTCCCCAATATCCCTTAAGAGGGTGAAATTTATCTGATGATCTTCATTTTTTTTGTCATGGGTCATTAAACCATAGAGTTTTTCGTAATCTTCTTTACCAAAAATCAGTTTTCCATACACCTTATTTAAATAGGCTGTAACTTCAATAAGTTTATTTTTTGGAAAACCAAGTTTTAGATGAGAAAGAAACATTTCCATTATCATTCCATAAGCTACTGCTTTGCCATGAATCAACTCTTTTTCGGTTCCCATGTAATAACTCTCGAAAGCATGACCTATGGTATGACCAAAGTTTAAAATTTTTCGTAATCCATTTTCCATTGGATCTGCTAAAACAACCTCTTCCTTAATTTTTACTGAGTGCTGCACCATCTTAAGTAATTCACTGTATTTCAGGTTATTACCACCCAGGTTTAGTAGTTGCAAATCCTGATAATAAGCTGCATCCTTAATAAAAGCATGCTTTAACATTTCGCCAAAACCAGAGAGAATGTGTTCTTGCGGAAGCGTTTTCATAAAACAAGAATCGATAATCACCTTCATTGGAAATGAAAACGAGCCAACTTCATTTTTAAAAGACTTAAAATTCACCCCGGTTTTTCCTCCCACCGAAGCATCTACCTGCGATAAAAGGGTGGTTGGGATATGGATAAAATCAAGACCACGCTTAAATGTTGAAGCTGCAAATCCACCCAGGTCGCACAAAACTCCACCACCAATGTTTATCACAACAGATTTTCGATCAGCTCCATTGCTATTTAAAAAGTCCCATACTTTTACAACACTTTCAATGTGCTTATTTTCTTCACCAGCTTCTAAGATAAAAACCGGAACATTTTCTGGCAAAGCTGATTTTATTACAGGAAAACAATAATTGATGGTATTACTATCTGCCAATACAAACAACTTTTGTCCAAATTCATTACTAATTGCATCTATCTCATTAGCAATCGATTCCGTAAATGTAATTTCTGAATTTTCCTGGGAATAAATCATTTTATTATTTGTGTTTGATGATTACTTTAGCCGACAAATTTAGAAATTAGAAACCAGAAATTAGAATAAGTAATATTGGATAAAGAAGTTTAAAACATCCTAAGTGTTATGTCAAGAATGATATTTCAGGTGTGAGTTTGATGCTTAGCATTTTTTTCAGATAGAAGTCATAGGTCATTTGTCATTACTAACTAATGACCAGAGACTAATGTCAAACTTAGCGTAGCGTTCTCTTGAGCTTGCGAAAAATGACTCCATCCGAAACTTGACACTTGACATAAAACTAGATGATTTTTAAATTCTCAGCATTATTTAGTAATCTTTTATTTTTGACACAATGATGAAATTTGATAATACTGAAATTGCTTTTAAAAGCCTTAGCAATAAAGAACTAAAAAAGGCTTACCGCCTGTTTAAAATAATGGGCAATACAACGCTTGTTAAAATAGGTAATAAACTGGCACGAATTGCTGTAAAAATAGGTATTCCGGTTGGTTGGGCGGCAAAACCAACGCTTTATGCCCATTTTGTGGGCGGCGAAACCATTAAATCTTGCCAAAGGGTAGTAGATAAACTAGAGCAGTACAATGTAAAAGCAATCCTGGATTACTCTGTGGAGGGTAAAGAAAAAGATGACGACATAGAAAAAGCGCTGCAAGAGACACTTAACTCAGTAAAAAATGCAGGTGCAAATGAAAATATCCCATTTTCGGTTTTTAAACCAACTGCTTTTGGAAAAAGTCCGATACTTGAAAAAGCAAGTTCAGGGGCAACACTTAACAATTATGAACAAAAAGAAGTAGAGAAGTTTAAAGACAGGATCTTCCAATTATGCCAGGCGGCTTATGCAGTTGATGTTCCTATTTTGATAGATGCTGAAGACTCATGGTACCAAAATATTATTGATGAAGTAACAGAATTGATGATGCAACGGTTTAACAAAGAAAAAGCCATTGTTTTTAACACTTATCAAATGTATAGATGGGATCGACTGGACTTTCTAAAAGCTGCCCATCAAAGAGCCACAGAAGGTGGTTATTATTTAGGGGCCAAGTTTGTTCGTGGTGCCTACATGGAAAAAGAACGGGCCAGAGCAGAAGAAATGGGTTACAAGGATCCTATTCAGCCCGATAAAGAAAGCACCGACAGAGATTACAACCTGGCCTTGAAGTATTGTGTTGAAAATATCCAGAATATCTCCGTTTTTAATGGTACGCATAACGACTACAGTTCGGCTTATATGACTGAATTAATGAAAGAACATGGCCTTGAAAAAAATGATAACAGGCTTTGGTTCTCGCAACTGCTGGGCATGAGCGATAATATAAGTTTTAACCTGGCTGAAAAAGGTTACAATGTGGCAAAATACCTCCCCTACGGGCCTGTAAGGCACGTGCTCCCATATTTATTACGAAGGGCTGAGGAAAATACTTCGGTGAAAGGGCAATCGAGCCGCGAATTATTATTAATTAGTGCCGAACTGAAAAGAAGGAAATTAAAATAACCTGGCAAATTTTTCGATTGGAACTAAGCTCTAATACTATTTTCAACGTTCTAATTTCTATAAAGTTAGTCAAAAACAAACACTTCAAACAAGAGCTTTCACTGTATCAAATTTATATCAAACAATTGATTTATACCGAGTTGCAACTGCTTGCATATTGATATAAATCATGCAACCCATAGTGATTTATGCAGCATAAATTCATACTTTTGCAATAAGATAGTTCAACATATAATAAAGTTAAAAGATGGATATTACCGAATTTAAAAATCAGTTGAAAGTAATCAAAGAGTGGTCGTACGAAGTTACTCCATTAGAAAAAGGATATACCGACAAATCCCTATACATAAACGTGGGCGACAACAACATAGTTGAAAAGGATGTTCCGGCATTAATGAAAGAAAAATTCATTGGCGGAAAAGGTTATGGGCTAAAATATCTTTGGGATGCTACCAAACCTGATACAAAATGGAATGATCCTGAAAATGAAATCATTATCTCACCAGGACCTATTGCCGGTATTACCCAATATTCAGGTACAGGCAAATCATTGGTTGTTACAATTTCTCCTCAAACCGATTCGGTAATGGATAGTAATGTTGGTGGTTACTTTGGTCCATTTTTGAATTTTTGTGGATTTGATGCCCTTGAATTACAAGGAAAATCAGAAAAGGACGTAATTATTATTATTGATGGAGAAGCAGGAAAAGTACAAATAGTTGAGACACCTGAAATAACAACGGATTCACATATTTTGGCTGAACGCCTGACAAAAGCCCTTGCCAATAGTGAAAATGGTAAAGATTTGGTCAAAATTTCTGTAGTATCAACAGGTACAGCAGCCGAAACTTCGTTAATTGGAATGTTGAACTTTTCTTTTTATGATACCCGAAGAAAAGAAGTAAGGTTTAAGCAAGCAGGCCGGGGAGGTATTGGAACAGTTTTACGAGACAAAGGCATCAAAGCCATTGTAGCCAAAGTTCCTAAAATTAGTGGTACTTTGAACAATGTTGTTGACATGAAGCCAATTGTTGAACGAGGAAAACGTTTCAACCGAGAGATGAAAGAACTGGATGATTCTCAAGCAGAAATGAGGGCAAAAGGCACTGCACACCTTACAAATATTATGAATGATTATGACCTACTTCCGGTCAACAACTTTAAATATGGAAGCCACCAGGAGGCCTACAAAATTCACTCTGAAGTTTGGAAATCCTATTTTACACAAGGTGTGCCTGATGGTTGCTGGATTGGTTGCAACATGTCATGCGCCAAAGGTGTTGACAATTACGAACTAAGGTCGGGACCCTATAAAGGTTCAAAAGTATTAGTCGAAGGTCCCGAATATGAAACAACCTCATCATTAGGTTCAATCATGGGTATTTTTAACCCCGATTTTACTATTGAATCTAACTTTTATTGTGATACTTACGGCATTTGCACCATTTCATGGGGAACCATCATGGGATTTTTGATGGAATGTTTCGAAGAAGGCATTTTGAATGAAGAAAGAACAGGTGGTTTAAAACTAAACTTTGGCAATGCCGATGCTGCCATGGAATTATTGCACCAGTTGGCAAAAGGCGAAGGTTTTGGCAAAACGGCCGGACTTGGGGTTCGAAAATTAAAAGAAATGTTCATTGAAAAAGGATGGGGAGATGCCGAATTTATCTACGACATTGCCATGGAAAACAAGGGGTTAGAGTATTCTCAATATGTTTCAAAAGAATCTTTAGCACAGCAAGGTGGTTATGCAATGACTAACAAAGGCCCTCAGCACGATGAAGCCTGGTTAATTTTTATGGACATGGTAAACAACCAAATACCCACTTTTGAAGATAAAGCAGAGGCATTGCATTACTTCCCGATGTTCCGAACATGGTTTGGACTAATGGGGTTATGCAAACTTCCATGGAATGATGTAGAGCCAGAAAACAATGCAGAAACTGACGAGCCAGCAAAAGTACCAGAGCACGTTGATAATTATGTAACCATTTACACAGCTGTTACTGGTAAACCTCTTGATAAACATGAGATGATTCGACAATCGGAAAGAGTCTATAACTACCAGAGAATATTTAACTTGCGAAGAGGATACGGCAAACGTATTCATGATGCACAACCATATCGTGCAGCTGGGCCTGTAACTAAAGAAGAATACTTATCGATGGAAGAATTTTACGATAAGAAAATGAAAGAAGTGCTTGGGGTTGATCCTGAAGGGAAAACGATTGAGGAAAAAATGGCTATTACTAAAAAGTACAGGCTTGAACAATACGAAAAACTACTTGATGCAGTTTATAAGCGCCGTGGTTGGACAAAAGATGGGGTTCCTACCATAGAACACCTCAAGGATTTGGGTATGGATTTGCCTGAACTAATTGAAACAGTAACACCTCATCTATAATCATTTTTGCTATTCAGCTTAGGCTTTGCATAAGCTGAGAATATCCCAAGAGGCTTTGCCTCTTATATAAATGAACAAAGGTAGCAACTCCAGCTACCTTTTTATTCAAAATAAAAAATTATGTTTAACGTAAACGAATACTTTGATGGTAAAGTAAAATCACTTGCTTTTGAAAACAATACTGGCTCACAAACCGTAGGAGTTATAGCACCAGGAACCTATGAATTCAGAACTACAACTGTAGAAATAATAACTGTAGTTTCCGGAATTCTCACTGTTCAGCTTCCCGGAACTACCGAATGGCAATCGTACATCCCCCGAGATTCTTTTGAAGTGGAACAAGACACAAAATTCAAGGTAAAAGTTGAAGTGCCCAGTTCTTATTTGTGTTTGTACAAGTAATTGAATCCGAACTAAAAGAATTAAAAGTTCGGGCTATTTGGTTCGAACTTTTCTATTTCTATAGTTCGCCATTTTTTTACTACCTTCGCCATATAACTATTGATCATGCTTGATTTTGAAAACAGACTTAAAGGAGGTATAATTGGCTCTGCTGTAGGTGATGCACTTGGTGTACCTGTTGAATTTAAAAGCCGTTCATATTTAATGCAAAACCCTGTAACAGAAATGATTGGACAAGGCACTTACAATCAACTACCGGGTACATGGAGTGATGACAGCTCTATGACTTTTTGCACCATGGAAAGTTTGTGCAATGGCTACGACTTAAAAAACATTGCTGATAATTTTGTAAAATGGCGCTACGAAAGTTTCTGGACACCTTATGGAATTGTTTTCGATATTGGGATAAGTACCGCTAATGCTATTGTTAAATATAAAAACAGCCAGGATCCAAAAAAATCAGGGAACTATAATGAACGCTCGAATGGAAATGGCTCATTAATGCGAATCTTGCCACTTGCTTTTTATTTTAAAGATGAAACCACAAGCAAAAGATTTCAGGCAATTAAGGATGTTTCTTCTATCACCCACAGTCATATTCGCTCTGTTATAGCCTGCTTTATTTATGTAGAATTAGCCATCCAGTTACTAAATGGGATGGACAAATTTAGTGCTTACAAAAAAACCATTCAAATTGCAAAAGATTACCTAAACAACACTCACCTAAGTCATTACGAGCTCCGCCATTTTGATAAGGTGCTAAGTGGTTCAATTCAAAGCCTTGACCAAAATAGTATAAGTTCTTCAGGCTATGTTCTGGATAGTTTAGAAGCATCCATTTGGGTACTCCTAACAACAAATTCGTTTAAAGATGCTGTTTTAAAGGCAGTTAACCTTGGAACCGATTCCGATACTACTGCTGCAATAACAGGCGGAATTGCAGGCATTCATTATGGGTTTGAAGCCATTCCTAAAACCTGGGTCAACAAACTTGCCAGGATCAAAGACATTTTTCATCTTATTGATAAATTTCAAAAAAATATAATATCCTAAATAACAACACCTTACAACGCCAAATCCTATTTCATTAATTTTTTTCAAAAAATAATTTAAGATTTTAAAAATAATCACTACATTTGCAGACCAATTTTTGCGGACGTGGCGTAATTGGTAGCCGCGCTAGACTTAGGATCTAGTGCCGAGAGGCGTGGGGGTTCGAGTCCCTTCGTCCGCACAAAAGTTTGAAATATGAACCGCCTAATCTCAATTTTATTTCGAGTTTGGGCGGTTTTTTAAATTTTAACCACATGGATATTAATAAAGAACAGATTGACGAGTTAAACACACAGGTAAAAATCCAACTCACCGAAGAAGATCTTAACCCAAAGGTTGAAGCTTCTCTTACTGACATTAGGAAAAAAGCTAATTTAAAAGGCTTCCGTCCGGGCAAAGTGCCTATGGGCCTTATAAAAAAAATGTATGGCAAAGCTGTGGTTTACGAAGAGGTTAATAAGATGGTTTCTGAAACCCTTACCAACTATCTTTCAGATGAAAAACTGGAAATCATAGGTGAGCCAATTCCTTCAGAAAATCAGGACACCATTGATTTTGACACCCAAAAAGAATTTAACTTTTCATTTGATTTAGGCCTCCGCCCTGAGTTTGAGGTGAAGCTAAATAAAAAAATGAAATTTCCTTTCTATGACATTAAAATTGATGATGAGCTAATTGACAAGTATGTTGATTCTCATGCCGATCGTCATGGTAAACTGGAATCAATTGATAATGTAACAGAGAATTCATTCATCAAAGGAGAAATTGTTCAGTTAGATGCTGAAGGTAATATTGTAATAGAAGGCCTTCAAAAAGAAGAATCATCTATTTCAATTTCCCATATCAAGGATGAAGAAACCAAGAAAAGCTTTTTGGATGCAAAAAAAGGAGACGCTTTAAAAATTGATGTTACCAAAACTTTTTCTGGTGAATCTGAAATTGCAATGGTTTTAGGTATTGATAAAGAAGCAGTTGCTGAAATTGAACCACATTTTCAATATACCATCAGGGAGATTACAGAATTTATTAAAGCTGAAGTTAACGAAGAGCTTTATGAAAAGGTATTCCCTGAGCAGGAGGTCAAAACAGAGGAGGATTTTAGAAATAAGATCAAAGAAGAAATCAAAAATGCAACTGTTAAGGATAGTGACTATAAATTCCTGTTGGATGCAAGAGATAAACTAATTGACAAAACAGAAATACCATTACCAGAAGATTTCTTAAGCCGCTGGCTAAAATTAAAAGATGAGAACAAGGAAGTTGATGAAGAAAAATTCAACGAAGATTTCCCTAAATTCCTTCGCGACCTTAAATGGCAACTAATTTTAGGCAAAATGGTGAAAGAAAATGACATTAAAGTTGAGCCAGAAGAGGTAAAGGAGTTGGCAGTTGAATTAACCGAAATGCAATTCCAGCAATATTATGGTGTGCCAGCAGGCTCATTCCCCAAAGAACAGATGGAGCAATATGCTGCTGAAATGTTCTTGAAAAAAGAGGATGAAGTTAGAAAATTGTACGATAAAAAATACGAAGATAAAGTTGTTCAAATAATCAAGGAATCAGTAAAACTTGACAATAAAGAAGTAACAACGGAAGAGTTTAACAAAATGCTTTCAGGCGAAAAGCAATAGCAGATTTGTTAAAAAGTTTTAAGTTAAGCCAAAGATATCAAATTATATATATCTTTGGCTTTACATTTTTATGATATTAAAATTTTTGTTAGACTATGAAACAAGACGAATTTAAAAAATACGCAACTAAACACATGGGTATCAATAGTTTGACCCTTGAGAACTATTCATCAATATACAACAACTATATTTCACCAACCATTATTGAAGAGCGCCAGTTAAACATAGCTTCAATGGACGTTTTTTCAAGGTTGATGATGGATAGGATTATCTTTTTAGGGGTGCCAATTGATGATTATGTTGCTAACATTATACAGGCTCAGTTACTTTTCTTAGAATCAACTGACCCGAGTAAAGATATCCAAATTTATTTTAACACACCAGGAGGTTCAGTTCATGCAGGCTTAGGCATCTATGATACCATGCAATACATTGCACCTGATATAGCCACTATTTGCACAGGTATGGCAGCTTCAATGGGAGCTGTTTTACTAACTGCTGGTACCAAAGGAAAACGTTCCGCCCTGAAACACTCAAGGGTAATGATTCACCAACCAATGGGCGGTGCACAAGGTCAGGCTTCCGACATGGAAATTACCGTAAGGGAAATCATGAAGTTAAAGCAAGAACTTTATCAAATTATTGCCAACCATTCGGGCCAAACTATTAAGCAAGTTGAAAAAGATTCAGACAGAGACTACTGGATGACTTCAGACGAAGCTAAAAAGTATGGAATGATTGATGAAGTGTTGTTCAGAAACGAAACGAAATAGGTCTTAAATACCAAATAGCAGCTCTTAAATTTAAAGTTAAGAGTGAATTGTAGCACAGTTTTCCAAAGAGGTACTTATGACAAACAAGTAGGAGGCTGTATCAAAACTAATTTTTAGTCACTGAGCCTGTCGAAGCGAATACTGATAATCAACAACATAGGCATTTCGACAAGCTCAATGACCCTCACTTTTACGACTTTTGATACAACCCTACAAACTAAGAGAATGTATTTTTTGAAACTTTCTTTGTACTTTTGTCATAAAATAATTAATAAAACAAATAAGGGTAATGGATAAATGTTCATTTTGCGGTCGGAGTAAAAAAGATGTAAATATTTTAATTGCAGGGGTTTCCGGACATATTTGCGACAGCTGTATTGATCAGGCGCACCAAATTATCCTTGAAGAGTTTAAGCAAAAAGACGATTTTGATATCAATTCGATTAAGCTACTAAAGCCAAAAGAAATAAACGATTATCTAAATCAATACGTAATTGGACAAGAGGAAGCCAAGAAAGTCCTTTCAGTAGCTGTTTACAATCACTATAAGCGGCTAGCACAGAAAGACACCAAAGACGATGTAGAGATTGAAAAATCAAACATCATCATGGTTGGTGAAACAGGCACTGGAAAAACGTTGCTTGCACGTACCATAGCCAGAATGCTTCATGTGCCTTTTACCATTGTTGATGCTACTGTTTTAACTGAAGCAGGATACGTTGGCGAAGACATTGAAACCATCCTTACAAGATTACTGCAAGTTGCTGATTATGACGTGAAAGCAGCAGAAAAAGGGATTGTTTTTATTGATGAAATTGATAAAATTTCGCGAAAAAGCGATAACCCTTCCATCACACGTGATGTTTCGGGTGAGGGCGTACAGCAAGGACTACTTAAATTATTAGAAGGTTCTGTAGTAAATGTTCCACCGCAGGGAGGAAGAAAGCACCCTGATCAAAAAATGATACCCGTAAACACCAAAGACATTTTATTTATTGCAGGTGGTGCTTTTGATGGCATTAACAGAAAAATTGGGAACCGACTAAACACCCAAATGGTTGGTTATTCGGCCAGCAAAGAAAAAGAACAAATTGACCGCGAAAATTTATTACAATATATTGCACCACAAGATCTTAAAGCTTTTGGGTTAATACCAGAAATTATTGGTCGCCTGCCTGTACTTACCTACTTAGAATCGCTAGACCGAAATACATTAAAAAATATATTAACAGAGCCTAAAAACTCAATTATCAAACAATATAAAAAACTATTTAAAATTGATGGTATTGAGTTGACATTTGATAGCAAAGTACTTGATTTTATTGTTGATAAAGCCATAGAGTTTAAATTAGGTGCTCGTGGCTTACGTTCTATTTGCGAAACAATTATGGTAGATGCGATGTATGAAATGCCTTCAACGGATGAAAAAACGCTTCAAATTACCCTTAGCTACGCTAAAAAACGCATGGGTAAAACAAGCATGAATAAATTGAGGGTGGCGTAAAAGTAGAAATTGGTAGATTCGTGTATTGGTATACTCGAAATTATATTTTCCCTTATTCTTATTGCAGCCTTTCAAAATAAGCCAGTTTGGAGTATTTTAATAGAGAATTCCAAGGTGGCTTTGCATAAAGATTCTCCTGCCAGGTACTGCCGATCGATTAGCAGTTTTTTTTGTGATACCAATACACAAGTATACCTATCTATTCTTTATACCATCCAGCATACATCGAATAGCTATTAGCAATCCTATTTATCTGACCTTCAAGCAAATCTGGGCTTATTTCTTTAATCAATTTGGCTGGTTGACCGGCATAAACACTTCCTGATTTAACAACTGTACCTTGTGTAACAACAGAACCAGCAGCAACTATTGAATTACTTTCTACTACTGCACCATCCATTATAATTGCACCCATCCCTATTAAAACATTATCGTGAATTGTACAGCCATGTATAATTGCACTATGAGCAATTGAAACAGAGTTGCCGATATTTGTTGCATGCTTTTCGTATGTAGCATGCACAATTGCACCATCTTGTATGTTTACTTTATTTCCTATCTTAATAGAATGAACATCGCCCCGCAAAACAGTATTGAACCAAATGCTGCATTCGTCACCTATTGTAACATTGCCTATAATTGTAGCGTTTTCAGCCAAATAACAATCTTTCCCAATTTGAGGATCATAACCTCTCACAGATTTAATTAGTGCCATATTTTATATTTATAAAATTAAGGGCACAAAAATACGAAAATCAAAATTATTAATTGGAAACTTTATTAAGAGAAGTTTTTAATTAGCCACATAGTAACTAATTTAATAAAAAGCTGAAAAAATGCAAGCCACCAGCCAGCCTATCAAGATCAGCCTGGCAGCCATTCATTTAATAGAAGAGTTGATTATTCCACGTTAACAGGAAATTCAAATTTTAGTTTAATTAGTTTTGAATATCTGGTTCCTGATTTTAGCATATCTGTATCCTCTTTATCATAAAACCATTTAATGAGCACATTTTCACTGGCAGGGCTATTTTCAATTATCCTGAATAACTTAGCCAACTGTTTCGACGAGGCTGTATTAAAATAATCAAGCTTAAAATTTAATACAAAATTGGAAGGAGCTTCATCCGAGTTAAAAAATCTTTCCGTCCAGTCAAAAACAGGTTGATAAAAATCAATTGCATTTTCGGGTAAAGATTTGCCTTCAATTACATACAATTCAACTTCAGGTTCGAAATAGATTTTTGGAGTATCCTCGCTAGGTTCAATATGTAATGCTTCCATGTTTTAATTTTTAGAAATTTTTGCCCTCAAAGTGTAGAATGAGTAATTTTCATCTACATTTAAGAAACTAAATTCCAATTTACTATCCGTTTTTATCCTAATATCAATAATGCCCAAACCGGCTTCTTTATTTGTATCTATATCAAAATCAAACAGTCTTGTGTTATAAAAATCTTCCAGTTCTTCTTCATCAAGGCTGTTTATATGTTCCAGTTTTTCATTTAATACTGGTATTTTAGAGTTGCGGATATAGTTCCCTGTATTTAGCAAATACTCCTCTTCATTTTCGCTAATATAGAACAACCCTGCCTTCCCTTCTTCTGTTTGTCTGTAATCATCGCCATGTTGAATAATGTTTTGAAACATTTCCACCATGGTATTATAAATCCGCTTTTTCAGGCTTAGTTTTTCCACCATCTGCTTTTCAATAATCGAAAGCAAATTCATTAAACTATCCTGGTTAAAATAACTATTGAAAATAATCAACACATTTTCTTCATTCAACATTTTATGCAACGCACTAATGTATTGAATGGTGCCAGGTTTTTTAGTAGATATAAGACTAATGCCTGAAGAAGTAGATGGAATTTCGGTATGCAAATAAAAGTATGAATACTTTTCATCAACTTTTTCAAAAGCATACAATAATTTATTTCCCGATTTTCGGGCCATATCAATTAAACCCAAACCAGCTCCACCTTTTGCTGAAATTTTCCCATCAATCAAAATTTTTCTATGATAGGCTTTTAACTCATCTTTATCTAGCTTATTTACCTGCTCTATCTGCGTTTTTAAACTGTCAATATTTTCGTTTTCAATTAAATTGCCTGTTGTAATAAAGTATTTTGCATGCTCTTTTTTTAACACAAAAACACCGTTATTATTTTCAACCTCCACATCAATATCAGCCTGGTGTTTGGTGACATTTTGAAGGCCTTCCACCATTACATTATAAACTTTGCGCTTTAGTGCACGTGGATCCTCCTTCTTAACCAAGTTACTTTCAGCCAGTGCAAGAATATTATCCGTAATTTTTGCAGTAAATACACCTCTATAAATATAATTTAGGTTATCCTTCTGCATTGCCTTAAAAAGCTTAAATATAAAACCAAGCTTTTCTTTATTTAACGGATCTACACTCATACGTTCCTACTATTTTCAGCTAAATATATTCAATATATAAAGGATTCCAAAATAAAATTTACAGATTCCAGTTTTTTTTTAACAAAGTTATAAATTACTCAAGTAAATACTCCCCAAAGATAAAAAAATATAAACCGTAGCGTTAACCTTATTTCATTACCTTACATTTTATTAATTGATTAGTCACTTGTTGACCTCTAAAATTAGTTACTTATTGATTAATAGCCGCTTAGAATGGTTTAAACTTGGATGATTGAAATAGGAAAAAGATAATGCCTGTATCATTTTTCTTCCAAATCCTTCAGTCAACATAGGCTTGTCGAAGGTGGTACTTGCTTCTTGCTTAATGCCTTTTTAATACAACACTATCTTTGTGGTAAACTATCGCAGAATCAGATTTTATTACAATAAATTACTCGGTTACAGAAAGGTTCAAATATCTTTATAATAAGTTTTATTAAAATTCATTTTGTTGGCATTTGAAATAATTATAGTTTAGCATACATTTAATCAAAATAAATTAAATAAATGATTTTAATTGATAATAAATTACAGGTTGCAAAGCTTCGCTTAGCTTTTGTAGTTACCTTTGCAACAGGTCTATTTTTTATATTTTTTGGGTTTTTCTCTAATAATACAAGTTCTGAAAATATGATCAGCTTAATTATAGGCGCTATTTTATTACTTGTATTTTCATTTTTAGTAGTAATAAAACCTGAATATGTATACATTTCTGTTCAAAAGAATAGTAAAATAATTATTAGAAATTATACTGCATTCCCACTTTTTAGAAAATATAAAGCTTTTGAAGTTCCAGTAAATTCTGTGCATGGTTTTGAAATCAACCAGGGCTTTTTGGGTAAAAAAAGGTTTATTCGAATTTTAGTTAAGACCAAAAACCAGGTAGGTAAATACCCCTGGTTAAGTTTAAGTGCGGTATCAAAAAATGATATTAACAAAACAATAGAAACATTAAATAAAATGTTACCAGCTGATAAAAGAAATAAAAAAATGTAATAAAACTATACTAAAAAGTTAAAACTTGTGTTTAATTTGAAAAATTCAATTATTAAAAATAAATCTCATGAAAAAAATTATTTTATCCTTAGTTCTTTTTGTAACAATTGCTTCTGCCAGTAAGGCACAGGTTCTTTTTAACGGTGCAGAAACCTTAAAAAAGGGAAACTGGTCGCTAGGAATTGATCCAGTTGTAGCAACAGAAGGCCAAGACAACTTTGCCTTGTTTTTCCATGGTGGTTACGGACTTGGTAACAATTCTGATTTAGGAATGAAACTTGGTTTTGGCTGGTTTAACGATGCCTATGTTGGGCTTGACTACGAAAAAACTTTGCTGCTGGGGAAACCATCTGTTTCGTTATTTGGAGGTGCTCACGTATTTCATTATTTTGGACTTGATGTTGGTGGACTTGTAACTTTTCCAATCCAAAATGTAAGAATCACTACTGGACTTGATGTAGATTTTATTTTTGGTGAAGATCCACAAGGTGATACAGAGCTTTGGTTTCCTATATGGCTACCTGTTAGTTTGGAAGTATATCTAAAAAAGAACCTATCACTTGTTTTTGAAGGCAATGTAAAACTCACTAATGAGCCATATTGTTTTACAACTGTTGGTGGTGGAATAAACATTTATTTCTAAAAATTATAGGCTGTCCAAAAAAAGATTTTTGGGCAGCATCCTCCTTTTCTTCCAAACTAACTATGAAAAAACTTCTAATTCTCTTCTTTTTTTTAGCCCAACTTGTATCCATAAGTGCAATTGAACTAAGTGCAGATTTATTTGCTTACGATGAAGAACGAATTGCTCAGGAATTCAAAGAACTATCTGATTTAGAGGCTATTGTATTAGCCAATCCAAATGCTTCTATTGCAGATATTTATGCAATGTGTCCGCATTTTAAAGACCTAAGTAAGCCGGAACTAATCACTCCATATTCGCAAACAAAAATAGCTGCTCCAGGCAACTTCCCTTCATTCTGGTTTGCCTTTACTTTTTCGGCTGTTGGCTTTTACTTTTTCCCTTATGGTGCTATTGCTGCGCCAATATCGGTAGCCATTGTTTATTTTTCATCAAAAAAAAGCAAAACTGAAACAAAAAAAGCTCTTTGGGGTTGCCTTACTGGTGCAATTATCGGTGGTGGCATAAAATATGCAGTGGTAAATATGTAAATACCACTGTCATGAATAAATTAGCAAAAATTTTAGGTGTTGGATGGGTTGTACTTTTTTGTCTTTGTTCATATCCATCTTATTCGCAGCAATTTTATAGGATTAGAGCTGAGTACTCTATAAAATATAAAGATACAAATGGAAACCAAGTGCTTAGAATGGGTGCCACCTTTTATGATGCCAATACTAAAATGCTGGTTGTTAAAAACGGGTTTCCGGTGCGTGAAATACTTGCCCAATTGGATACCACCATTTACCAGGTAAGAAATGAAAAACTGGTTGGTAAAAGTCGTGCGTATGCTTTGGTTGATTTGTCAATTTTTCATATGGCCCTTAAGGGTGTGTTGAATAATTTTGGACTTGAAAAAGCTGGCTACCACCTTGAAAAAGTTAAAAGCGACAAAGGATTAATTTTAACCACCTGGGCACCGCCTGAAAATGCCAAAGAATATCTTGGTAAAATTCTGGTTTCAACAAAACAAAAACAACTCTACAGTATTATATTTTTAGATGTAGATGAAAATATTATTGCCAGGCATATTTTCCGGGATTTTAAGAATATTGATGGCTTTGTATTCCCCAGGGAAGTACTTAGAATTACTTACGAAGGTGGCGAAGAAACCTCCTACAAACTTACTAGCTATAAGAATGTTAGGGTGAACGAAACCGGAAGAGACGAGGAATATTACAATTACAAGATCCCTGGTCTTTAACCAGTCATTAGTCACTGACCATTAATTGTCAACCAACAATCAATGTCTTAATACCAAATAACTTCTAAAGCATTAGGCAAAGATTTGCGAATTTCCTTTATTATACAGATTTTTACAGCTGTTTAAAACACTATTGTAAATTTATTATGCTAAATATAATTCGTATAAAGCTATTTGCTTTATTGCTTTTTTCATTTGCTTTTAGTGCTTACGCGCAAGATAAAACAGATATTGATCTTGTAAGCAACCTTTTTGAGGTTAATAGTAAAAAAACTGATTACAAGACACTTATTAAAGGAAATTCGAATGAACTACAATTAATTACCTCGGGCTTTTTCTTATTCTATAAATCTTTCTTTTCTTCGCAAGATGGAAATCATTGTGTGTTTCATCCGTCATGTTCGGCTTATACTATTGAATCAATTAAAAAACACGGAGTTTTTATTGGAATTATTGATGGTATGGATCGCTTGCAAAGATGTAACAGATTAAGCCCCGAAAACTATGAAAGATACAAAAATACAAACCTGCTTAGTGATCCGGTGGAATAAGCATTTATCGAATAAGTTAAAGTTTCTTTTACTTATTTTTGCTCTCACCTTGCTGAGTTTTGCAAAAGCGCAGGATTTAAGAGATCATGAGCACACCCTTAAATTTGCCGATTATCTATTTAAGACACAACAATTTACCCTTGCATCTGAGGAATATGAAAGAGCCGTTTACCAAGACTCTACCAACAGTAAAGCACTGTTAAAATTATTGCAGTCGTATAGATATTCTGAAAAATTTGGTATTGCAAAGCAACGATTTAACTATTTTTTTGGCGACAGTTTATACAATATTCGGGTTGATTTTGCTGAAGAATATGTAAAACAGGCTATTTTAAGAAATGAATTTAAGAGCACTTTTGAATATCTTGAAAAAAACAATTCCCTTCCGAATGATAAAAAAGAAACCTATCAACTAGGAAGCGTGCTTTTGCAGAAAAAATGGGACGATGCATTTACCTATGCACTCAAACACCCCGTAACCAATGAGAAAAAAAATGCAGATTTACATGTTATCGCTTTTAATGCCAAACAGTTAAAATATAAAAAGCCTTTTGTAGCAGCACTTTTTTCAACCATTGTTCCAGGTACAGGAAAAATGTATACCAAAAATTGGAAAGATGGGGTTATCTCTCTCCTATTTGTTGGGGTAAATGCCTGGCAGGCTTATCGCGGATTTGATCAATATGGTGAAAAATCTGTTTATGGTTGGGTGTTTGCAAGCATTTCAACCTCGTTTTATCTGGGCAACATATTTGGCTCTCACAAATCGGCAAAAAAATACAATAAAAAATTAGATGATGAAGTTTATCACAACACTTGGCATCTTATGGTTGACGATTTTTAACAGTCAGCAAAACACTTATTCTCAGGAGTTTGCAGAAATAATTAATTTTGCAGATACTCAATTTGCTGTTAAAAATTATCAGCTAGCAGTAAAAGAATACCAAAGGGCTTTGTTTTTTTCAAAAGGCCGAAAAGTTGATTATTTATACCGACAAATAGCCCATGCTTTTTTTGCCAATAATCAGTTTGATCAGGCGTCTTATTTTTACCAGCTCTCCTATAACACAGCAAAAGCTGACAGTATAAAAAATGAAATACTTTTTAATAAAGTGCAATGCAACTTGCTTTTAGCAAAATTTGACCAATCTTTAATTGAGCTGATTAATTTACCAGACAGCCTTGATAATTATTTTAACAACAAAAGGAATTTTTATTATGCGGTTACTTATTTTGGCCTGGAAAAATTTAAGGATGCGGAAAAGCATTTTTTAGCATTAATTCCTGAAACAAATATTGCTGTAAGAGAAGAAATCGAAAAGCTGTTTAAAAAAAAGAAGAACCTGTACCGACCTAACCCCAAAACAGCCCGAACTCTAAGTAAAATAATTTCTGGAAGCGGACAATTCTATTCCGGGGATGTGAAAAATGGCTTCAATTCATTATTATTAACGGGAGGATTTGTAACCCTTGGTGTGTTTATGGTACAAGACTACACTTATTTAGATGCAATTTTGACCACTTTGCCCTGGTTTTTGCGCTACCGAAAAGGAGGTTTTACAAAAGCATATGGCATAGCCCTTAATAAAAGGGCCATGCGCAGAAATAAAACATATAAAAGAATTCTTGAAATTGTAGAGGAAAGTAAACAACAATAAATTAGTCCTCTAGCTTTGTAATCATTGATGAACTTTCAAGTTTTCCTTTTTTGTTATAGGATTCTGTTTTTACTGCACCTACGCCTTTTGCGAACCATTCAGCTCCACTCATTTTTATTTTAAACATCATTTTTGTTTCGAGAGTATAGCTAATTTTCACACAATCAAATGAACCAGCAGGAGTTGTTACTTTTTCAAAACCTTCCACTTTTCTGTCAGTAATCAAGGTATTTATTGTAATAATTTTCACTCCATTATTTAAAATTTTGGCAGTTACCCTTCCATCATTCAAAATCTGCCCTGCTTTTAAATTTGCAGGCAACGTCATTTGGTCAACATCCACCTCAATATCCATATTTTTATAGGCCGACATTGAGTTTTTATCTAAATAGGAATCCATATTTATATAAAATTCGCCACCTTTGCACACTAATGAGTATTCTTGTTTTGATTCATAATCTCCTTCTGCAGCTTTAAATTCAGAGGCTACTTTTACTTCCTGTCCATCAGCTGTTTTTTTGTTTTCTAAAATTGTAAAAGTTGCCACTCCTGTTTCTTTATTTTTTTTATCAAAATAAGTGGTCTCAATAAGACTCCCTTTTTTATTCGGAAAATAGAAATCACAATCTTGTGCTTTTACTTCATTGTACACAAAAAGAAGCGTAATTGATGCTAAATACAAAATAATTTTTTTCATCATTTTTAAGTTTTTAGTTTATTTATGTGTTTGAATAAAATATTACTATTTTAGCCCAAAATTAATGCTATTTTTACCAGAAAAACAGTGCTATTTGCCCAATAGAAGTTTTTTAATGAAGAAATGCAACAAAAAATGGTTAAGATTCTTATATCTTTTGATAAGCTAAATGTTAAACACTGAAAAAAAATATCAAATTGCGTTAAGCTTTATTAATGGTATTGGCAGCATTAATGCTAAAAAACTGCTAGCCTACGTAGGTAGCCCCGAAGCTGTTTTTAAAGAAAAAAAACAAAATCTGTTGAAAATCCCTGGAATAGGAGAAAAGGTGGCCAAAGAAGTATTTAACAAAGAAATACTGAAAAAAACAGAAGCTGAAATCAATTTTATTGAAAAACATACTATTACTACTTATTTTTATACCGACAAAGACTACCCAAACAGACTTAAACAATACGATGATTCCCCAATAGTACTTTATTTTAAAGGCCAGGCTGATTTAAACCAGCAAAAAATCATAAGTATTGTTGGTACCAGAAAGGCCACTACAGCAGGGCTGGAAAATTGTAAACAACTCATCAGCAAGCTTAATGACAAAGGTCATAAAGTGTTAATTGTAAGCGGATTGGCTTACGGCATTGATATTCAGGCACATAAATTGGCCTTAAAAAATGAACAAGAAACAGTAGCCGTTTTAGGGCACGGTTTAAATATGATTTACCCTTCTGCACACAAAACAATTGCCAAAGAAATTATTGGCCAGGGAGGTTTACTTAGCGAACTGCCTAGCTCGGCCAAGCTAGATCCGGCCCACTTTGTTAAGCGCAACAGAATAATTGCAGGCATAGCTGATGCAACGGTGGTTATAGAGTCAGCAAAAAAGGGAGGCTCGCTTATTACAGCAAAAATTGCTAATGATTACAATAAAGATGTTTTTGCTTTCCCAGGAAGGGTAAACGACAGATATTCAGAGGGATGTAATTTCCTGATAAAAACAAACCGGGCTGCTCTAATTGAAAGTGCAGATGATATTGAGTACATCATGGGTTGGCAACCTTCGGAAAAGGAAAAAGTAGTTCAGAGCCAATTATTTGTTGAGCTTAATGAGGAAGAAAAAACAGTCATTAACCTGTTACGGGAAAATGGGAAAACAGCCATTGATATTATTAGCATGCATTGCAAAATGCCTGTAAGCAAGGTTTCATCCATACTTTTAAACCTTGAGTTTAAAGGTGCTGTATTAAGCTATCCGGGCAAAACATACTCGGCAACAAACTAAAGAAGTTTTTCCCCCTCATTATGCAATTGCCTATTTCGATTTATTGGAGCTTGCCATTAGTTCACTTCATTCCTAATCCGGGTTCAACTATATAAGTTTTCTTCATCTTGTTCTGGTTCAACATATTCCATTACTAAACCCAGGTTCTTTTTTCCATCAATTTTTACAACCAAGTCCTCATCAAAGGTAATATGTCTTAGGTACTCATCCTCCCAAACTGCTTCTTTGCTGTCCAAAAAATCAGTATCGTAATGTCCATCATTTGCGTAGGGGTTAATAGTTAAATAACCGACCCTAAACGAAGTTAAATTCTGAAAAAAATGCGTACCCTGACTGGGTTCAATACGATAATTGGGTAAACCAGCTTCAATAATTACTTTGGCTGCTGAAATATTGGCCCATTTTACAGGTATCCCCAGCCAATGATCAGTAGAACCCCAGCGTCCGGGGCCAATTAAAATATAGTTTTTCTTCTTTTCAATGAATTGTTCATTTAGTTTATTCAGCCTAGCTGCTATTTCTGGGTTAGTTGCCGGATCAAATGATTCTGTTTTAACATAAATTATGTCGTGAAGGTTCTTAATCTCACCATTTCCCAAGGCCTTTTTAGAATATATAATTGTCTCATTTTCAGCAATATCCTCAAGCCTGGTTGATAGTGTTTGACTATTATCAACAATGGGCCTGATTTGCAGCAGGTTAAAAGAGGCAGTTTGTTGTGCCGATGAAGGCAGGGTCATAGCAAATTCCATTTCTACCGGAATATTCATAGCTTTATGTGCTATTTCACAAACCATTTGCAGTATTTTTGCCAATGGAAATGATTCATATTTTAATACATTCGCAAAAGTGGCTACTTTACGACCTTTATAAATTGTTCCCTCCTTTAAAGTACCATCGTTGTAATCAAAAGTTGAAGTAACAAACTTTAGTGCCTGATCATTAGTTACATTGTTTATTTTTAAGGTAGCCAAATTAATTGCATCATCAATAGAAACCACGAATTTTTCGGGGTTCAGCTCAAGTGCATAAAAGTTTTTTTGGGTATCGCGTAAAGCCAAACTGGTATCCGAAAGTTGCAATATTTTTTTAGGATGCCGTGGCGAAAATCTCAGACTCCTTCCACCCTCAACAATTTGTTTTCCAAGACCGTAGCATATATGTGCAACACCATCAGATGCTTTTTCAGGCTCAATTGGGTAAAAGTTAATTGACCGGACTACTCCTGAAATAGTTGGGTAATAATAATTGCCATGTTGCTGACCACAAACTTGTTGTAAAATAATGCTCATTTTTTCTTCATCAATCACATGGCGCGTAGCTGTAAGATAGGCTTTACTCGATTTGTAATACACCGATGCATAAACCTCTTTAATGGCTTTGGCAATCATTTCAACCATTTGATAAGCGTCTTCAACATAAGGAATCATATAGGTAGAATAAACCCCGGCAAATGGCTGATAATGAGAATCTTCAAGCAGGCTTGAAGAGCGTATTGCCATTGGGCTTTTACTCACTAAAGAAATGGCATATAAATCTTTGCGGGTTCCTTCAGGCAGCCTGGCCCTGCTAAATGCGTTTAAGATTTCTTCATCTTCAGCATCGGAATAGGCAAGTTCATACAATTGGTTAATTTCCATAAACTCATCAAAAACATCAGTAGACAATACCACCGTTCTTGGAATTGATATAACTACGTTATCAAACTCATCAAGTTCGGTATGCTGCTTAATAAGTGAATCTAAAAACGCAAGGCCACGAGCCTTCCCTCCTATTGAACCATCACCAATACGTGCAAAATTTAAATATTCATCGTATTTATCGCGATAAAACTTGGCAATAACTCCCCTTCCTTTATTCAACCGAAAATTCGAGATGGATTCGTACAAAAATTTACGAGCATGTTCTAAATCTTTAAAATCATCCTTTGTAACTTCTTTAAAAAGTTCAGCAATAGGAAACAAAGCCCTTGCCTTCAACCATTTAGAGAAATGATTTCTTGATGTATGGTATTCTAATGAACTATCAGGAACTTCATATATTTTTTTTTGCAGCGCTTTTAAATCAGAAACACGCATTACTTCGTTTCCTGTTTCAGGATCACGAAAAACAAAATCGCCGAAAGCAAAATACTCATCAATAAAATCGGTAATTCGCTTTTGAAGAGATTTAGAATTTTTATTGATAAAGCCAACCTTTAATTCCTTTGCAGTTTCTTTGTTTACCATGTCAGATGACTGCAGCAAAATAGGCATGTATTTATAATCAGACTTAATTTTTTTGGTTAATTTTATTCCAGCCTGTTTGTCCCTTTTCCCTTTTCTAGGATAGCTAACATCAGAAATAACCCCCAACAGGTTATTTTTATATCTTTTATAAATTTTTGCTGCTTCTTCGTAATTTCTGGCTAGTAATATTTTAGGCCGCCCTCTAAGCCTCAACATTTTTTGATGTTCGTTGAGCCCTTCGGTCATAAATTTGCGCGATTGTTTTAAAATAATTTTATAGATAGTAGGCAAATAACTTGAATAGAAACGAACTGAGTCCTCAACAAGTAAAATAGTTTGCACCCCTACCTGTTTAACATCTGCGGCCACATTCATTTTATCCTCAACCAGTTTAATAATAGCCACCAATAAATCGGCATTTCCCAGCCAACAAAAAATGTAATCTACAGCACTGGTGTCTTCTTTTTCCAGAATCATACTAACCTCTCGCGAAAAGGGGGTTAGCACAATCAATGGAATTTTAGCATACTGACTTTTTATATTCCGTGCCAGTGTAAATGGCTCCATATCTCCCACACTAAGCATTTCAATCACCAAATCCACATCATTTTTCGCCAGTTCTTTAAATGCTTCAGAAGCACTGGTAACATGGATAAACTGAGGAGGATACCTTAGGTTAAGAGACACATATTCGTTAAAAATCTGCTCATCAATCCGCCCATCTTCCTCAATCATAAAAAAATCATAATTACTGCATATTAGCAGCACCTTATGAATACGCTTTCTCATTAAAATATTAAACGAAGTCTCGGAAAACTGAAACCTCCTGGCTGATATATTGTGTATAGCTGTTTGATTATTTTTTTCTTCCATAATTTACTGGTTACTAATTAATTGACACCGCCCGCTGATTGCTGCTCCTGCCAATCAATCAACGAAACTCTTTTTTTACCATCCATTTTCACAATCAGTTCTTTTGCAAACCGCACATGTTTTAAGTATTTGGTTTGCTTAACCAAAGTTTGCTTTGATAAAAGCTCCCAATTTATAAAACATTCCGCAGAATGATGTTGAATAGAAAAGTAACCAACATTCATTGATGTTACATTGTGAAAAAAGTGCGAACCTGCCGACGCATCCAAAGGAAAATCATCCAAACTGGTTTCTACAATTATCTTAGCCTTAGATATTTGCGTCCAATTAACAGGAATTCCAATCCAAGGATCACGCGTTCCCCATCTTCCTGGGCCAATTAGTATGTATTCTTTCTTATTCGCAATCATTTCCTGATTTAAGGCCTCTATTTCTTGAGCAATTTCTTTGGTCTTTGATTTATCAAATAACGCTGTTTCTACATAAATTACATCTTTTATGTAATCAATCAAACCATTTCCCATCCCATTATCTGTAAATAATAAAAGGTGTCCTTTTACTACTTCATCCATGTTTATTTCAAAGTCGGTAGCATTGCCAATAAGTGGCTTTATTTGTAAAAGATAAAAAGTAGCCCTGCGGTTTTCATCTTTCTCTAAATCAATCGCAAACTCTATTTCTATTGGGCTTCCTAATGCCTCTTCCACCACATCCAGCACTGATGTAATGGTCTCTGCCAATGGAATATAATTGTATTGCAAAATATTGGCAAAATTAACTATTCTGGGACCATATTTATCAAGCCCGGGTGAAATCATGTCGTTATCAGGATCATAAACTGATGCACAATGCTTGAGCGTTCCATGCATTTCAGCATCGTCAATATCCAATCGAACCAATCCTGCATTTTCTCCTTCTAACAGGTTTATCTCTTTTTTTGATCTATCCACAGCAATAAACTGTACCTGAGAATTTTTAAACTGGTCTTTAGGACTATTATTGACCAAAGTTGGATATTTAGGACAAAACCTGTATGATTTTTCTCCTGAAACTACATATGTTCCTAAACCAATTGCACAAACTGCGTAGCCATCATCGGGTTGCATGTGCCCATACGGGTAGTAATTATAGGATTGAGCTACTCCACTTATGGTGGGATAATAAACATCGCCATGTGCTGTACCAACCAATTCCTGTATTACTACCGCCATTTTCTCTTCTTCCAGTTTATAATGGATAGCCTGAATATAATCCCTTGATATTTTAGAATAAACAGAGGCATATACTAATTTTATTGCTTCCGATAGTTGTTGTAACCTTACTTTTATATCATCGTGTGAATTAGGCAAAATATAGGTTTCGAAAACACCAGCAAAAGGCTGCATTAAGGAATCCTCAAACAGACCAGAAGACCTGACTGCCAATGGTTTATCCGTTTGTCCAAGCAAAGTTTTTAGCTTTTTTAATAAACTTTTACTTAACCGTCCGTTAAAAAATAATTCCTTGATTACCTGACCATTTTGCTCTTCAAAAATTTCTTCAATAAACCCGTTAGTTTCAATAAACTCCTCAAATTCTTCAATGCCAATTATAGCAGTTCTTGGAGTTCGTAAATTTATATTTGGAATAAACTCTGAGATATCGAAACTGTATAATAAGGAATTAATAAAAGCCAGTCCCCTGCCCTTTCCTCCCAATGCACCCGCAGAAAGACTTGCAATACTACTTTCGGTCCAAAAAGAATTTACTTCAAAATCAACAATTTTCCCCTTTGTCCGCTCGTAAAGTGCATTATTTATAACATCTATCAAGTAATGGCGCAAATCTTCAGCCGACTCAAAATCAACAACTTGCAATGGTGCAAGTAGTTTAGCTATATGCATCTCGCCCCTGGCTTTAAACCATAATGAAAAATGGTTTTTACCAGCATGGTACAATATAGACAAATCCGGGACTTTGTGCAGTTTATCAACAAACTCAATTAAATTTTTTGCACCATCATATATTTTTCCTTCAACGTCTCTAAAAACAAAATCACCAAAGCCAAGGTTTATACTAATAAAAGTTCTAATTTCCTGAAGAAGCGCCTCTGTATTTTTGTCAACAAATTTTGCCTTTAGCTGAATGGCCCTGGTTTGGTTATTGATGTTTGATGACTGAATTACCGTAGGTAAATCGTTTATCTGACTCCGAACATGCTCAACTAGCTCAAATCCTGCAGTTTCAGTAATTTCCCCTTCTTTAGGAAATTTTACATCCGTAATCAGGCAAAGCATATTGTCTTTATAAGTTTCAAAAATATCAAGCGCCTGTTCGTAATTAGTTGCCAACAGCACCTTTGGCCTTGCTCTTAATCGTAATATTTTATAGAGCTCGTCCATTTTGCTAATTTCATCAATAATACGTTTGGTTTGCTCTAATACATTGGTATACAATAAAGGTAAGTACCTCGAATAATATTTTGCCGAATCCTCAACCAATAAAATTACTCTTGAAAAGCCAATACTTGTATCGTTTTCAACATTCACATTGTCTTCCAACAATTTTACCATTGTAAAAAAAATCCTGGAATCACCATTCCAAACAAAAAACTGCTCTATGGATTGCAGTTCATCCTTGGCCTTTTCGTAATATGAAATTTCAGCATTATTATTTAATAACAGGTAAACCGGAATGTACTGAAACTCTTTTTTTATGTAATTACTTAGCTTTACCGGTGTTTCCTTATTGGTTCCAGCCATAATTATTACCAAATCGTAATGTCTGGAATACAGTTTCTGAAATAAATCATCAAAGGTTGAAACTGCTGTGACCCTGGGAATAGAGGTCAAATTAAGCTGATAATATTCCCCTAATATGTGATCGGAAAAGCGACCTTCTTTGTCTATACTAAAAGCATCATACATATTAGCAAAAAGCAATATCTCTTTTACCTTAAAAGGCATTAAATCATGAAAAATATCCCTTGCCAGGTTATTTTTATTCATAAAGTTCTGTATGAACCTCTTTTTTGCTTCAGGAATGACCTTGCTTTTCTTTTCTTTTGAAACTGGGGCTATAAATGTTTTTGCAGACTCATTATCAAAATACTGTTTGATAATTCTAGCCAGTTTTTTCACTAACTCCTGTTCTTCTTTTAAAAAAGGGCCTTTGTCTTGTTTAGGAAATTCCTTGAGATAATAAATAACAATAATCCCTTTACGGCCACTAGAAACAAATGTCTCTCTCAAAGTCCATTTAGTATGCAAAACTTTCGAATCGCTGAACTCCTTTGGGGCCGAAAACACATCATTATCAAAAACAATACGTACTACCGAAAAGTCGGCAAATTGCATTTCGGCCTGTAGCTGATAACAGATTTGTTGCAACATTTTAGGAACTGACTGTTCCGATTTTAATATTTCGTTTATCCTGCTAACAAAAGCCAATTCCTTTTGCTTTTCTTTTTGCCGTTCAATAACCATTTCCATATCAGGGATTCGACCATCTACTACATTCAAGGCTTCTAATTGGTTAATGTATGATCGTACAAGTGCAGCAGACTTTGAAAAAAGTTCTTTTTCTTCATTCAAAAACAAACCATCTTTACTATCCCTGAGTTCTTTATCGTAAAAAACCTCAACAAACAATCTGTTTTTTAAAATGGTATTAAATTTTCTGGAAAGTTTATAAGGTGACTCATTAAACCCCATATCATTACTTGAAAACTCCAGATTTCCGTATTTTATCCTTACAAAAGCTTTTTCTCGAAGATGAAAAAAATCCCTTATTAACCTGGCTGCCCTTTCTAACTGTTTTTTGTAGGCTTTGGTTGTTCTAAATAGATTAGAAAGCTTAAAAAGGTTCATTCTCTCATCGTCGAGTTCATTTTTCATACTATCCCTTTTGGGGTTGTTCAAAGATGAGTTGCTTTGCATGGATTATTGGATATATGAATTAAAACTCTGGTTAAATTTAACAAATTAATTACTTTTTAAAAACCTGGTGGGTTTGAATAAGGTCGGTTTACCAGATTTGATGATAAAATTACTCATTTTGCCCCTTCTTAAAGAAAATCAGGCACCTGTTTTCTTTAAATCATTTAAATCGTCCTCCTATCAATCTTTCTTATTGCTTAACAGCAACTTGATTGCTGAATTTCATGATTTTAGTCATCATATTTCGCATAAATAATCCATAAATTTAACATGAATTTTGATACAATAATTAACTTAAATTACTAAAACTATGGCTTATACTTTAAAAGATTTTATGGCAAAGGTCATTGCTAAAAATCCTAGCGAGGTTGAATTCCACCAGGCAGTTGAAGAGGTGGTGGAATCAATCATTCCATTTATTGAAGAAAATCCCAAATACGAACATGCAAAAGTTCTGGAACGAATTGTTGAACCAGAAAGAGTTATCATGTTCAGGATCCCCTGGCTGGATGACAAAAGTAACGTTCAGGTAAACAGGGGCTTCCGCATTGAAATGAACAGCGCTATTGGCCCCTATAAAGGCGGCTTGCGTTTTCACCCAACTGTAAACTTAGGTATTTTAAAATTTTTAGCTTTTGAACAAGTTTTCAAAAATAGCTTAACCACACTTCCAATGGGCGGAGGTAAAGGAGGCTCTGATTTTGATCCAAAAGGAAAATCGGATAATGAAGTAATGAAATTCTGTCAAAGCTTTATGACTGAATTATGCAGACATATTGGACAACATACAGATGTTCCTGCCGGAGATATTGGTGTTGGTGGAAGAGAAATAGGTTATATGTTTGGGCAGTATAAAAGAATTAGAAATGAGTTTACCGGTGTTTTAACAGGGAAAGCTATGGAATGGGGAGGTAGTTTAATCCGCCCTGAAGCTACAGGATATGGCGCTGTTTACTTTGCCGAAGAGATGTTGAAAACAAAAGGTGAGTCATTAAAGGGG
>JBNKJW010000004.1:0-14452 GCA_050291445.1 Bacteroidales bacterium
CTTTCAGCCGGTTGAATCGAAGCTCGGGCATTGAGCACTTCGACAGGTGGTATACTGAGCTTGCCGAAGTACTCAGTATACCACCTGCCGAAATGCAGCGACCAAAAGTCAGTTTTGATACAGCCCTTGGTGCACTTGCCAGGTGTTGTCACCAGAAATATCATAGTTGACATGACACTAGGTGAATATTTGGTTGCATTTTGTGAAGATAATTGTCCAATTTAAATCAATCCGATTATTAATAGCGTTTTTATTTTCATAATTGGTTTGCTTTGAGTTGTTTTTTTCTGATTTCTATTCCTGAACTGTTAAATAAAAACTTGGGCTTGCATCGTCCCCTCTCCTCCATTTATCTTCTACACCCCATTTTGTATAACTACATCCCGTATTTTTCTTCATGGAGAATAGGACATTAGCTGATTTTGGCCTTCCGTTTACACTTATTAGCTTTTTAGGATTTAACTTTAAAACTTTTAACCATTCAAGGCATAGGGCAACTTCCCCGTTTAACACAATGTTGTACTTGCTTAAATCAAATTTTACCCAACCTTTGTAACCTTCTACTGGGAGTAAAATATCATTATTAAGTAGTTCTTTATCAGGGAGTTTGTTCTTTATTGTTCGAATATGAAGCCGAAAAATACTTGAATCAAAAGATTGCTTGTGGATACGTACATGCAAGCTTTCCAGTCTGACAGATTGGGCACCTAAATCCATAGCTGTTCCTATTTCATGCCCTTGCCCTCGTTTGTCACCTTCCCAACCACATATGCGGTGCATTGATCGGTTTGTTGTACCAACTATTCGAGGCTTGCCACCTGGTTTAACAATAACTTCAGCTATTTCAACTGACTTTTGTTTTAATTTTATAATGTTTTCAGTGTCAATTAACTTTTTGATATTAAAGGATTGTGCTTCATACCCAATCATTGAAAACCTAACTGTGTTGGTATCCTTAATTTCTTTGGCTGTAAATGTAAACTCACCTTTCTCATTAGTAATAGTTCCGCATTGGGTGTTTACAATACCTATACTTGCATATTCCAGAGGTTGACCGGTGTTTTCATCTACAACTTTGCCTTTTATGGTTTGACCAAATAAGGAGGTGCCAATGCAAAAAAGCAAAGGCAGGATAATAAAATTTTTCATAGGTTGTTTTTGATTTATGGATAGTGTAAGTTCTAAAAAATATTCTTTCTGGGAATTGTTGCCACAAAATCCTTTAAATAAAAGGGCTCAAAATAGGCTACATCTTCGAAATGTTCATTTTTAAAAGCTTGATGGGATAGTTCTACCATGTTACTAGCTGAACAGATGACACCTTCAATAAACTGAGCATTAGGAGATTGTATAGCCTCCTTGCATTTTGCTGCCCCATTGCCAAAAAACACAACTTTTTTTTTACTTAAAATGTCCTGGTAAGAGTTTTCGTCAATAATGTCTGCAGAAATTTTCTTCTCTTGCTTGTTATCCAAATCATAAAAAGCAGTATACACTTCCATGCGGCGGGCATCAATCATGGGGCAAAGCCAGGTACTTTTCTGAAAGTTGTTTTCTTTAGCCAAGCCAAAAGCCATTGCTTGTAAAGTGCTTATTGCAATTAATGGAATATTGCCGCCATAGGCTATCCCTTTTGCAGCAGAAACACCAATTCGAAGTCCGGTATAGGAGCCAGGGCCTTTGCTAACAGCTACCGCATCCAATTCTTTGATAGAAATTTTATTTTCCTTAAAGATTTCTTCAATAAAAACAGTCAACAATTTTGCATGTTGCAAACCTTCGGTATTTTCTTTCAGCGCAATTAATTGACCATTTTTTGCAATAGAAACAGAGCAAATTTCGGTGGCAGTTTCAATATTTAAAATCAACGACATAGTTTTTTCCTCAAATGAGGGGCAAAGCTATTAATTTTTTGATTTGCAAACAATTATGAAGAGCTGTAAAAAGAGGCTGTCTAAAATGCCGTCATTCCGAACGAAGTGAAGGAATCTGCGAAATACAATTCTCTTATTTTCAGGAAATTACTTCTCTCCTCCTCATTTTAATGACGTTCTTTTGGTGCTTTTTAGACACCCGCTCTATTTTGTAACTATTTTTATGGAAGTACAGGCCACACCACTGGAATTGGCTCACACATTCTTTGTATTGTATATTTTGTGCTTCCTGATGTAATGGTCCATATTTTCTTCAAACTAAAATAGTAGGTCTTTCCGGCTTCAAATGTTACAGTTCCTTCCAATTCACTGGCTATATCTGCAAAATTGAAAATTTCATCCGCTTCTACATCTGTTGTTCCAGTTGCACTTATTTTACTCGGCCTAAGGTCTGTGCTGTTCACTAGCATAGCACCTATTTCAATGGCAAGTGCACCATCAGTACCTCTGTAAACATGCTGCGATGCATGTTCGGTTATGTTTCCACCAATTCCATTAAAATCTTTGAAAGTATGGATACCGTAATAACTTGCAGTAGTTCCACCATTATATTGGATGCCCATTGGTGGGGAATATTTTATTTGTTGTATGCCTTCCTCAAAGTACAAGCCCGTATGGTACTCAATTATTGGCCTTAATCCGGCAAAATATACCTGGTTTGGAGCCGTGCCATATTCAATTTCGTAACATGTTCCTACAGCATCAATGGAAATATTAAATGCAGTGGTTTGATCCTGTGAAACCTGGAAATCGAATGTAATATCAACACCAAATTCGTTTTCAAAGGCATTTATTATACCGGCAGAAACTGGTGTTCCACCAATAGTTAAAGTAGGTTCACCAGAGGTTGAGGCTGTATAGTTATTGCCATCATAAGTTGTAGAAACCCCTGAAAAATAGATGATTACACCCGTATAATTGCCTATTGGTACATTTGCACCAGGAAATTCTTTTACGTTTCCTTTATAATTTCTCAAATCAACTGCAACTTCACTTGTTAGGGCTTCAACAATAGCTCCTTCAGCTTTTCTCAGTTCAATTCTTGAAATAGTAATTTCAAATTTGGTCAGTTTTGAGGCATCAATAATGCCATCTCCGGCTTTATGTGCATCTGCTCTAAGGTCGGTTATCCCAATTGTAACATTTCCTTGCGGTATTTCTGCTCCGTTATCTTTTTTACAACCTGCAAAAACAATGGCCGCAATTGCCATAAAGCAGGTAAATTTTACCATTAATTTCATTTGTTTAAATTTTAGTTAAGTTGTTGAAATTTGATGACATTCCTTTTGTAGAGCGATTATTCGCAAGCTCATGAGAACACTTCGTTTAGTTAAGTTTCTTATAGAATCCCTCTGCGCCTCCGCTACAGCGGCAAGCGGAATGAGGATTTCATAATATATTTTTTTCTTTATTTATATAAACGTAAACTAGCCTAAATATTATGTGCTAAACATAATTTGTAAAAGGTCTTCATTTTGTATCTTTGATAGCACTAATTTACAAAATAACAAATATAATAAGAAACAATACTATGGAATATCGATTTTTGGGAAACACAGGGTTAAAAGTTTCTGCACTTTCACTAGGTGCATGGGTAACAATGGGCGAACAGATTGATTTGGAGCTTTCGCACAAAATAATGTCGGCGGCATTTGAAAATGGAATTAATTTTTTTGACAATGCTGAAGGGTATGCTCAGGGAAAGGCAGAAATTGTAATGGGGAAAGTAATAAAAAAGGCCGGTTGGAAACGATCGGATTTAGTTTTATCTACCAAGATTTTTTGGGGCGGTAATGGGCCAAATGATAAGGGCCTTTCGCGCAAACATATTGTTGAAGGAACTATGGCTGCTTTGGAGCGCTTGCAGACAAAATATGTTGATTTGGTTTTTTGCCACAGACCAGATCTGAACACACCCATT
This sequence comes from Bacteroidales bacterium, assembly GCA_050291445.1. GTDB lineage: Bacteria > Bacteroidota > Bacteroidia > Bacteroidales > NBLH01 > NBLH01. The sequence goes on from JBNKJW010000004.1 coordinate 3,856, forward strand.
GAAGAAACTGTGAGGGCAATGAATTACCTGATTAACGCTGGCATGGCTTTTTACTGGGGCACAAGTGAATGGAGCGCTGAGCAAATTCGCGAAGCATATGAAATTGCCCGTAGGGAACACCTGATACCTCCCAGCATGGAACAGCCTCAATACAACATGTTGCATCGCGAAAGGTTTGAACTGGAATATGCCAACCTTTTCAAAGATTTTAAAATGGGAACAACTATTTGGAGCCCATTAGCAAGTGGAGTACTTACAGGCAAGTACAACAATGGAATTCCTGAAAATAGTCGTTTGGCAATGAAAAATTACGAATGGCTAATTAAGCGCTACGAAAAAACCAATGCATTTGAAAAAGTGAAGGAACTGGCCAAAATTGCTGATGAACTAGCAACTCCAATGGCACAAATTGCGCTTGCCTGGTGTTTGAAAAACCCTAATGTGAGCACGGTAATCACAGGTGCAAGTAATGTGGATCAATTGCATCAGAACCTGGCATCGCTTGAAGTAGTAGATAAACTAGATGATAAAATTATGCAAAGAATTGAAACCATTTTGGATAATAAACCATCCGGAATTGTTGATTGGAGAGAAATGTAGTGTTTATTGTTTGGATAAAAAAGGTACATTTGTATAAATAGTATGATTTGATGAAGTTGATAAAACCAATTGTTTATGCAGGTGTATCTTTTCTGCTTATGTGCAGCCCGGCAACCAATTCGAAAAAGTCCTTACGTGTTGCTGTAGCTGCTAATCTTCGGTTTGTTATGGAAGAAGTAAATGTTGCTTTTGAAAAAGAGACTGGCATTGGCGTTGAAATGGTTACAGCAAGTTCGGGTAAATTAACAGCACAAATAAAAAGCGGTGCACCTTATGATGTGTTTTTATCAGCTAACTTTAAGTATCCAAATAGCTTGTACAGAGATGGTTATGTGAAAAGTAAGCCAGTTCTTTTTTGCAAAGGCACATTAGTAGCTTGGACCAACAAAAGTCTGGTTCCTGATTCAACATTGGCCAACCTGGCTGACACAGAAATAAAGAAAATTGGCATTGCCAACCCACAAAATGCGCCTTATGGTATTGCAGCAGAAGAACTGTTGAAAAAACTGGGTTTGTACAGTTCAATAAAATCAAAACTGGTGTTTGCCGAAAATGTTTCGCAATTGAACCAATATGTTTTAAATAATGCTGTTGATTTAGCAATTACAGCAAAATCGGCTGTATTGTCATCAAAATTAAAGGGAATTGGAGAATGGAAAGAAATTGATACAATAAATTATTCAGTTGTTAAGCAGTATTTTGTTGAATTAAAATCGAAAAAAAATGCCGATGTTGTTGAAAAATACCTCGATTTTTTTTCATCACATCGTACTGAAGAAATTCTTAATAAATATGGCTATTTTGTAAAGTGAGTCAACTGAAGCATTAGTTTTCTCTCACCATCAATTTATCGGCAAGCTCAATTAACATTGTTTTTTTGCTGCTATCAACACTTACCTCGTTAAAAGCATCCAGAGATAGTTGATAGAAGTGGTTCATTTTTGTTTTTACCAGTTCCTGAATGTTTAAATCGTTATAGATTTGGGTTACAGCTTTTATTTTTTCTTCCGAGTTTGTTGAGCTTTTAGTAATTAATTGATGAAGTGTTTTGGCCTGTTCTCCTTTTGCCAACTCTTGTGCTTTAATTAGCATGAATGTTTTTTTGTTGGCAACAATGTCACCTCCAATTTTTTTTCCAAAAGTTTTTGGGTCACCATAAGTGTCAAGGTAATCGTCCTGCAACTGAAAAGCAAGGCCAAGGTTTACGCCAAAATCGTATAATTTTTGGGCATCTTTTTCGTTTGTATCAGCACATAAAGCCCCTATTTTTAAACAGGCTGCAACCAGTACGGATGTTTTTAGTCGAATCATCTCAATGTATTCATTTTCAGACACATCCATACGTTGCTCAAAATTCATGTCATGTTGTTGGCCTTCGCAAACTTCAAGGGCTGTTTGGTTAAATAGTTGAATAATTTTGGCCAGGTTTTTAGACGGTGCTTTTACAATCAACTGATAAGCTTTTATCATCATGGCATCACCCGAAAGAATGGCAATGTTATCGTTCCATTTTTTATGCACGGTTGAACGGTTTCGCCTTACATCTGCCTTGTCCATTAAATCATCGTGCAATAGTGTGAAATTATGAAAAACTTCCATGGCCAGGGCAGGTTCTATTGCTGCTTCAATGGTATCAGTAAATAAATTGGCTGCTGCTAAAACAAGTATTGGGCGCATTCGTTTACCACCTGCATCTAAAATGTACTTTATTGGATCGTAAAGCTCTGCTGGCTTTTGGCCAATTTGTAAATCTTTAAGTTTTGTATTAACAATTTCCTGAAGTTCCTTAAAAGTATACATAGCGATGATTAAACAGTTGTTTTGCCATTTTGTTCATCCTCATCATCGTCACCATTTTCATCTATTTCAAGAAGTGGCTTAATTTTGTTCGAAACGGTATGCCTTAAGGTCAATAACAATGTTGGCAAGAATATCAGGTTTGATAACATGGCAATCAATAAAGTAATTGAAACCAATAGGCCTAGAGCTTGTGTGCCACCAAATTGCGAAACAGTAAATATTCCAAATCCAAAGAATAAAATGCCGGCAGTGTAAATAATACTTACTCCTGTTTCTCTTAACGAATTTATTGTAGCTTTTTGAATAACACCACCAGTAGCAATTAATTCTTGCCTGTATTTGGCCAAAAAGTGGATAGCATTGTCAACCGAAATACCAAAAGCAATACTAAAAACGAGTACAGTCGATGGTTTTATTGGGATGTGAAAATAGCCCATTATGGCTGCTGTAAATAATAGTGGGATAAAGTTTGGGATTAACGAAATCACAATCATTCGAAGCGAAGTAAACATGGTTGCCATAAAAAAGGCGATAAGCGCAATGGCCAATGCCAGACTTGTAAGCAGGTTTTTTACCAGAAAATTGGTTCCCTGCGTGAAAATAATACTTGAACCAGTTACACTTACATCAAATTTATCTTCGGGAAATACTCCTGCAGCAATTTTTGCAATGGTATCAGCAACAACTTTATTTTGAATGGTTCCGATATCATTCAATCGGTAACTTATTCTTGTTATCTGTGCATCATCATCAACAAAAGAATTTAAGATGTTTAGACCATTGTTACTACTTTTTTTGTTTTGTTTTGGCAAGTAATCTGACATAAAAGCCATTTCGTTTTTCGATGGCAGTTTATAAGCCGCTTCACTACCATTGTAATAGGCTTGCCGTGCAAATTTTAGTGCATCAATAATCGAAGTTGATTTTGAAAGGTCGCTTATATCTTCTAACCTTTCAATAAGGGTTTCCATTTTTTTTATGGTCTGGTATTGGTAGACCTTTTTTTTCTTTTTGGTATCAATGGTTATTTCAAGCGGCATTACTCCGCCAATGTTGTTCTCCAGGAATTTTAAATCGGTGTATACCGGGTTATCATGAGGAATATCGTCAATAATGTAACCTTCGGTTTTAATTAAAGTAATTCCGTAAATACCTATCAAAATTATCACGGAAACTGCTCCATAAATCAATTTCCGTTTATGGCTTACCAACCAAACCAGTTTTTCAATAAACTTATTAATAAGCTTATAATCAAGGTGCTTAACGTGGCGATCTTTCGGTGGAGCTACAAAGCTAAAGAAAATTGGAATAAGCGTGACTGACAAAAGGAAGATACCCATAATGTTTAGCGAAGCTATTACACCAAATTCGATTAAGAAGTTGTTACCAGTAATAGTAAAGGTTGCAAAACCAAGGGCAGTAGTAAGGTTAGTTAAAAAGGTAGCATTACCTACTTTTTTGATAACAGTATGTAGTGCTTTCATTTTAATACCATGCCTTATATACTCATTATGGTATTTATTGAGCAAGTAAACACTGTTAGGGATACCAATTACAATAATTAGCGGAGGTATCATTCCTGTAAGTACAGTGATTCGGTAATCAAAAAGATCCATTGAGCCAACTGCCCAAATTACCCCAATAGCAACAATTAACATAGAAAATAATACGACCTTGAATGAGCGGAAAAACATGTATAAAATAACAGCTGTTACAAACATGGCCAGAAAAATAAACATGAAAAGTTCACTTTTTATAAGGCGTGCTACTTTTGTTCTTGTATAAGGTAACCCGGATAAATGAATTTGTAAATTATGTTTTTCGCCAAACTCAAAAGCATATTTTTCAATAAAATCAATGGTTTTTTCTCTTGCTTTGCTGTCAATGACCTTTTTGTCCATGGTAATTACCATTAAAACAACATTGGAAGAATCACTGTAAATAAGACCATCATAAAAAGGCCTGGCTTTAAATTTTATAGCCTGGCTATCAAGAGCTAATTGACTTTGTATTTTTTTTGGAAAAATGTTTTGAGCTTCAAATTTTTTATCCGTAGTATTTTTTACCACATCAATGGCATTGGCAACCGATAAAACTTTAATTACCCCGTTTACCTTTTTTATGGAGTCTTGTAAATTTCTCCAGTCATTAAATTTCTCCAGTTTAAAAAAATCAGGATCCTGAATACCAATTATTCCAAGATAGGCATCTTCCCCAAATTTTTCTTTAAATTTCTTAAATTCAATGTAGTAAGGGTCGTCATCTGGGAGCAGGGATATGTAATTATAATCCAGCTCAACATCTTGTGCCCTATAGGCCATAAATGTTGTTATAGAAGCAATAATAATTAAGATGATAATTCTGTAATGTAAGATAATCCTGGCAAATCGTTTCCACATAACCCCGTAAATAAGCTTTTTTAGAAGCGCAAAAGTAATAATAATCACTTAGAAATTAGTTGTTTCTCTATTAAAATATGTTGGTGCATGTTGAATAACAGAAAAGAGTGCCCAAGATACTAAAATACTTAATTGTTGCAGATTTTTTATGAGGATAAATCTTATTTTGCTTCTTTTGTTATGGTTTTATAAAAAAAATGACATGGCTTTTAAATTGATTAGAGTTTTAAAAAGGAAATGGTCTTTCAGAAAATTGCTTAAAAGAGCCTCTGTATTTGCTTTGGTGTTGATTGTATTTGCACACATTCTGGTTGAACAAACCACAAAAAAAAGAATATACGCTTCCAGTAAGGCAATACCCGAAAACAATGTTGGACTGTTGCTTGGTACTAATAAATATCTTAACAATGGTTCTGCAAACCTTTATTACAAATACCGGATTGAAGCAGCTGCCAGGTTATACAAGAGTGGTAAAATAAAGTACCTTATTGTAAGCGGCGATAATAGTAGAAAAAAGTACAATGAACCTGCGCAAATGCGTGATGATTTAATCAAAAAAGGCGTACCACGAAACTGTATTTTTTTGGATTATGCTGGTTTCAGGACTTTAGATTCAGTAGTTAGGGCAAAAGAAATATTTGGACAAACAAAAATGACCATTATATCGCAAGCATTTCATAACAAACGAGCCTTGTTTATTGCCAAAGGAAAAGGGATAGATGCTGTTGCCTATAATGCTAAGTCGGTAAGTAAAAAGTATGGTTGGAAGGTGCATGTGCGTGAACTTTTTGCACGGGTTAAGTTGTTGATTGATTTGTATGTAATCAATAAACAACCAAAATTTTTGGGTGAGAAAATTATCATGCCAAATTAAGCACCAATTTGGGTGTGAGCAAGCTGGGATGTCTAAAAAGTATTGAAAGAACATCATTGCGATGAGGAACGAAGAAGTAACTCCGAAGGACTCAGCGTAGCTAATCTCTTAAAAACCCGAGCATTGTGTTCTTTAGATTCCTTTGCTTCGCCTGTAATGACGACTTTCTAGACACCCCATTATCTTTTATATAATTTACTTTTTATCTACAACAATTCTTTTTTCCCTATTTGCCAGTTCCCAGGTTGTTGCAAAAATCAACCTTACACGTTTTTCCAAAACATCAAAATTGATTTTATCTACATCATCTGAAGGTTTGTGATAATCATCGTGCTCGCCTGAGGTATAGAAAATAACAGGTATTCCTTTTTCAGCAAATTTTATTTGATCTGAACGGTAATAAAGCTGTTCAGGGTGATTTTTGTCATTAAAAGTGTAATCAATTGTTAACTCCGGGAAATACGTTTTAGCAGCAGTTTCACTTATCTCATGCAATTCGCTTGATAAATAATCAGCACCTATCGAATAAATATAATCCCCATTTTCTTTGTGGGTTTCATCAATTCTTCCAACCATATCCACATTTAAGCATGCAATTGTGCTATCTAACGCAAAAACCGGGTTTTTAGCATAAAAATCAGAGCCAAGCAAACCTCTTTCTTCTCCTGTAAAGGCAATAAATAAAATACTTCTTCGGGGACCATTTCCTTTTTTCTTTGCCTGGGCAAAAGCTTCGGCAATTTCAAGCAAGGCTACAGTACCTGAACCATTGTCGTCGGCTCCATTGTAAACTTCTCCACCCTTAACTCCTTCGTGATCGTAGTGGGCACCTACTACAACAATTTCATTTTTTTTATCAGTGCCTTCAATATATGCCAGAATATTTGAACTTTTAATAGCTTCTTTTTCCTGCTCGGCGGTTAGTTTAATTTTCTGCATATATTTACCACTAATAGCTTCAGCCGTATCAGCAAGTGCTTCAATATCTTTGTCAAACTCTTCGGTTGTTATACCAAATAGACTGGCAGCTTCCGAAGGAGAGGTGTAAAGTATTGGAAAAGACATCATCGGATTTACTTTTTTGCCTGGAAAGTTAACCTCAATGTCACCCATAAACCTGTTTAAATCCTCGATGGTTTTTTCGCCCTCTTCGTCATCTTTTTCAATAATAATAAGCCCTTTTGCTCCTCTCATCATCGAAGCCATTGCTTTTCCCTGAATAGCCTGGAATTTACTGGTAATTGAAGTGTCAGGGTTTAATAAGGGTTTTTCTGAGCCTGTTGCCAGGTATGTACCCTCTCTGCTTTTAGGTTCGCCCATTAAAAAAGCTACAAGTTTTCCTTTTACATCAATATTTTTGTAATTATTGTAGGTTTTTGAATAAATACCATATCCTGCAAAAATCACTTCATACTCCTCTTCGCCTGGGGCTATTTGGATAAACGATACCTGCTTATGATTTTCGAAGGTTTTACCGCCAGTCACAAACTTTCTATTTTTCCAGATTTTTTTCTCAAGTTCCATTTCCTGCCTGAATGGGTCATCAACTTGGCTAACTGGTCCGGTAAGTTTATCTCCTTTAAATTCCTTAACAAGGTATTCAGCAGTCATTTTCAGTCCTTTTTCTCCAGTATATCTTCCTTCATATTCATCTGAAGCAATTTCGGTTAAATGTTCTTTTAACTCTTTGGCTGTAATTGTTTTTGAGTATTTTACAACGTTTTTATCCTGAGCTACAGCAAGTTGAAAAGTCAGGAGTAAAGATAAAAATATGGTTACACGCATTTTTTTTGTTTTTTGGCTGCAAATATAGCCATTAATATTTATTGATGATTGTTTACCATTAGTAGCAGTTTTTTCGTTTTTGTTACAAATTAGTCATTGGCCATTTGTAAAACAGCAAATGACCAATGACATTTTACAACTCAAACTCCTTTCTCATTTTTGCCTGATTATCAACATAAAGGATTAAAAAGTACCTTCCTTTGGGCCAATTAGCTACATTTAAATTAAACCGATATTTGTAATTGTTTGGATGATGAGGTTTGTTGGTGAAAATATTTAATACATGCCTGTTTAAAGTATCCCTGATTACCAAATCAACATTTGATGAGTTACTAATCCCATATTCAATCTCAGCAAAAAACTTGTTCGGACGGTTGCTAAATAAACGTGTAGTGTCTCGTTCATATTTCAGTGTGTACCAAGGATATTTGAATTCAAGTCCTTTTATACCTGCAATTAAACCGTAAAGTTCTTTCATTTTTTCCCGATCATTCTCGTTATCGTTATGGATTGAGCTTATTGAATGGTTGTCGCTAAGTACCCAAATGGCGCTTTGCATTACCCCAAGAGGAAGGCCTGACTTCCCAAGGTAATCAGCCAGCACAATAAAAGTACTATCTTCCATAAAGCCAACATCAAAAATACTACCATCAACCGGTCCACTATTTGAAGCCTGACAGCAAAATCCAAACAAATTGATGTTTTTCTTTTCTCTTGCTGCCAATAAAAGCTGAATTTCTTTTACTACTAAAATATCCTGTAGTGTTGAATCGTCTGAAACTAACCTTCTGCCTGGTTCAATACGCAAAAGTGTATCCTTGTCAATTAAACTTTCAATGTGCATTTCAATACATTCACCACTGTGGCCACCTTTCCCTTTTATTTCCACTGAAATCAGTTTGTTTTCAATCGCTTTTTCTATTGAGAGCCATTTCTTTTCTTCATTTTTCTTATTTGCTTCCTTTAATGTAAACGCCAAAAGCGCTAGAACTGCTACAATTGCAAAAAGTTGGAAAGCTGTTTTCATGGTGGAGATTTTATGTTTGTAGATTTATTATTTTAACGTCAGATTTGGAAAAAGATTTTGTGACTAAATAATCTGTTAAAGTTAATTTGTTAGGTGTTGTTACCTAACTATATCGAATTGCTGTTAGTGTAACTGAGATTTAGAAAACATTTTAAGCCAGAGATGTTTTTAAAAAATAATCAGTTCTTTTAAGCTTTTTCCTCTATTTTTGCCCAATTATGAAATTAATTGAAGTTGATTTTGAATAAAGAAAACAATAAAGTCTATTTTGCTTCCGATATTCATTTGGGCTCAGGCGGTTTTGAAAAAAGCCTTGTGCGCGAAAAACTGGTAGTTAAGTGGCTTGATGAGATAAAAAAAGATGCTTTGGAATTGTATCTGGTGGGCGATGTATTTGATTTTTGGCACGAGTGGAATAGAGCAGCTCCACAGGGCTTCACAAGGTTTCTTGGAAAACTTGCTGAATTATCGGATACAGGCATAAAAATCCATTATTTTACAGGTAACCATGATGTTTGGGTTTACAACTACTTAAAGAAAGAGATTGGTCTAGAGCTTTATCGTAAGGAGCTGAAAACAAGTCTTTTAGGTAGGAGGTTTTACATTGCACATGGTGATGGTCTAGGCCCTGGCGATAAGGGCTACAAATTACTCAAGTGGTGTTTTACCAATAAATTTTTGCAATGGTGTTTTAAAAACCTGTTACACCCCGATTTTGCCCTTTGGATTGGGCAAAGCTGGTCAAATAGCAGGAGGATGTCGGAACGAAAACCTGTTTTTTATGAAGAAAATGAATGGTTGGTAAAGCACTCAAAAGAGGAGCTGAAAAAAGAGCACTTTGATTATTTTGTTTATGGGCACAGGCATTTACCACGAATTTTTCCTTTATCTGAAGGAACCAACTATGTGAATTTGGGCGATTGGCTAGAGAATTTCACCTACGGTGTTTTTGATGGAGAAAAGTTTGAGTTGAAGAAATTTGAATAAAATCCTTACCCTTGATAACTCAAATTTCAGTCAATTATGCCGATCGACTGGCAGTTTTGGTTTGATAGCGTGTGAAGCAAACCAAATACTAACAACGGTTCGGTATAAAAGAATCTTAAACCCAATTGCCCTGGTATTAAAACAAAAAAATCCGCTTAAAAGCAGATTTTTTTATGTTGCATTCATTGTTTTTTATTTTGGCCAAATTGGTGTTTCATCATCCTTCCAAAACGGGCCAAACTGTATTTCATCCAATTTACCATCAGTAAACCATAAATTCAGATTTTCTTTCTCCAGCGCTATTAGTTGCTGGTTGGGAACGTCATCCGAGCTAAAATCTTCAACTTCGGGAGTTGAAAGGCCAAGCTCTTTACAACCATTTAGAACATCTTGTTTGGCCATTCCTACTTTTATTTTGCCTCCAATGTGGTGTTTTTCTTTTTCGGCAGAAATAAAACTTAAACGAAAATCATCTTCCGATTCAAAATTCAGGTCAATTTGCAAATCATAATAGAACCATGTAACAGCCGATTCTCCATCATCGTAATCAACTTCTTCAAATTCATCAGGTTTGCCAATTATTTCTTCAACCTGTTCCTTGGTCATACCCAAAAGAACTTTGCCAACCCCCCTACCAGGGACTATTTCAGTGTTTTCCATAATTTCTTTGTATTTCTTTGATTACAAATATACTAAGTCCTGTTTAGCTAATGGTATTTAATTTAAAAAAAAGAACAATTGTGTGCTCATTTGCCGCTTATCTAAAATTGGCTATTAGTAAATTTTTAGATATGAAGTCGGAAGAGTTGAACGCTGCTTACGTTTTTCTTTCAATTTCTGACTTCCTTAGGTCGCCATAAGCCTGCCGAAGGCGATGCAAGCTTCCCACCTTGTCTTTTAACTGTTTTAATATTTGCAGGGATATGATCCACAGATCAATAAAACTAGTATTATTCAATTTGCTGATTGCTGGTTTCCGAGCCAAATACCAGTTATCAAAAGCTACCTAAATTCCTCAACCTTGATTTTAATCTTCCTCTTTTATCTTTAAACTTTTATTTTCTATTAACCTGAGTTCGATGTAAAATAATGGGCACAGAAAGTCATAATTGTGCTAGATCTGCA
>JBNKJW010000005.1:0-10412 GCA_050291445.1 Bacteroidales bacterium
CTGAAGATGAGGAAAATAATATTTGGATGGGATTTAACAATGGAAAAATCTGCTATTTAAAAGAAGATTCAATCCACTACTATAAGCTACTTGATAGCCTGCTCTCAGAGAAAATATCTAAAATTTATTTTACCGACTCAGCAAAATGGATTGCTACTTCAGGAAATGGCCTTTTTCGCATTAAAAACAATAAAATTGCTCAATTTAACTCTGAGAGTGAGATTGGGGATGATTATATTTATGATATTGAAAAAGACGCTCTGGGAAATCTTTATTTTGGCTCTGATATTGGCTTGTTAATTTTTGATTCGAAAACTGAAGCATGGAAGAACTATTCGATGAAAGAAGGCCTGCCAGATAATATCATCAAGGATGTTGAAATTAGTAAAGAAGGAACCATCTGGTTGGGAATGGAAGATGAAGGTTTAGCTATTTACAACCCTGGCACCAATAAAACAGAACATGTTCCGCTTTGGAATTTTGGCTCTTTAAACAGTTTTGTACTAAGGAATAAAACTGAAATATGGGTTTCAACAAGAAATTCGGGAGTAATAAAGCTGCATTACAACAACCCGAAATCGTTTAATTACAAAAATTACACAACTGCAATTGGCTTAATCCATAACCAAACAACCAATATTTTTCAAGACAATGAAAACAATATCTGGATGTGTGCAAAAAATGGAGTATCGCAATACACCGGAAGCCTGTTTGAGTTTTTGAACAAAAATGAGGGCCTTCCCTCCCAGGAGGCTTTTAGCTTTATAATCGACTCAAAATCAAACTATTGGATTTGCAGCAAAAATGGTTTGTACCTACTTAAAAAATCGATAACAGGTGAATTTAGCTCAAAAAAACTGCTGGATGGAAACAACTATAAAAACCATTCTTACACTTCGGTTTACGAAGATGAAAAAGGCTATGTTTGGGTAGGCACTTATGGTTACGGAGTTTATAGATTTGATCCGGAATCGGGAAAACACAAAGTTTATAACCAAAAGAATGGTCTCTCAAATGACAACATTATTTTTATAAGTGGAAAAAACAATAAAGTATGGTTTTCAACTTTTGGAGGTGGAGCCGACTATTGTGATATTTCAAAAGAAACTATTGAATTTGATAATTATTCAGTTGAAAACGGATTAAGCAGCAATTACATTTATTCAAGTTTTACCGATTCGAAAAACAGGGTTTGGTTTGCCAAAGATGGTGGAGGTGTCACCATGCTTGATAATGAAAAACTAACAACCTTTGACGAAATTGACTCAATAACAAATGTTGTATACGGAATTGCAGAAGACCCACAAGGAAATTTATGGTTTACCACTCCTGCCCAAGGAATTATAAAATATGATGGGAAGAAATTTGAGCACTACACAAAAAATAACGGGTTACCGAGTAATGCATATCAAAGTGTTATAATTGACAATTACAGTAATTGTTTATTTGTTGGCAATGAGTTTTTTACAGTGTTCGACTCAGAAACTAATACTTTTATTAACTATGCCGAAGAAGAAGGCGTAAGTTATACAGAACCCAACTTAAATTCCGTTTTTAAGGATAAAACAGGAGATATTTGGATAAGTACCAATAATGGCATAATAAAGTACAACCCAGATATAAAAAAAGAACGAAAAATTTATCCAAAAATATTTTTAACCAGTAAAAAAGTATTTTTTGAACCAATACCAGAGAATGTATTTGAGTTAAAATACGACCAAAATCAACTGGAATTCAACTACATAGGACTTTGGTACAAAGCTCCTGAAAGATTAATATACAGATATATCCTTGAAGGGCATGATTTAGACTGGGGATACGAAACTAAATCACTAGTCGCCATTTATTCAAACCTACCTCCTGGAAAATACACATTTAAAGTTCAGGTAACTAGCGAACCTGGTAAATGGTCAGAAGATCAAATGGCAATCTATAGTTTTGCAATAACTCCACCTTTCTGGCAAAGATGGTGGTTTAAGCTTAGCATGATAATAATTGTTGCTTTTTCTATTTATTTTATTTTCAGGCTTCGCTTAGCTAAGCTAAGAAAAGACAAAGAGAGACTGGAGCTTGAAGTTCAAAAAAGAACGGCTGAAATTGAAAGACAACGGGATGAAATTGAAGAAAAAAACAAAAACATTACAGATAGTATTCTTTATGCAAGCCGTATTCAAACGGCTGTACTACCGCCAGAAGACTTCATGAACAAGATGCTTCCAGAGCATTTTATATTATTTAAACCGCGCGATATTGTTAGTGGAGATTATTATTGGATGACCCAAAAAGGAGATGAAACCATAATTGTTGTAGCAGATTGCACAGGGCATGGCGTTCCGGGTGCTTTTATGAGCATGCTGGGTGTGGCATTTTTAAACGAAATTGTAAACCGGGCCGAAAAACACACAGCCAGTGCTATTCTCAATGAACTGCGAACCAATGTGAAAAAATCTCTAAGGCAAACAGGAAAAAGAGATGAAGCCAAAGATGGTATGGATATGGCTTTGTGCGTGCTCAATCAAAAGAAAAGGTGTATGCAGTACGCTGGTGCCTACAATCCAATGTACCTTATCAGGGATGGTGAACTACAGCAGTTTAAGGCCGACAGGATGCCCATAGGAATTTATTACAAAGAAAAAGAATCGTTTACCAATCAAATTGTCGATCTTGACGAAGGAGACGTAATATACTTATTTTCTGATGGTTACATAGACCAGTTTGGTGGAGATGACGGTAAAAAATTCCTTCATAAACAATTCAAAAACCTAATTATTAATATTCATCAAAAACCAATGAAAGAACAGAAGCATGAGCTGGACATTACCCTGGAAAAATGGATGGGTGACCATGAGCAGGTTGATGACATTTTAATTATGGGGTTTAAGGTTGCTTAATCTATTCACCTTGTTTAAAATATTTGCTACTTTTGCACCGAAAAAATGATTTGCAAAAGAATTAAATGAGCACAAATAATTCAATAAGTGATTTCTATTTAACAGCCAAAGAGTATTGCAAACTGGTTGAGTACACAAGTGAAACAAGTAAAATTGACTTTATTTCAAAAGCACAAAAAATTTTAAGTTTCACCTATTTAAAAGCCAGTTTAGTTCAAAAACCCAACGAAATTGGCGAAGGTGAGGTAGAAAAATTTGTTCAGGAAGAAGACTGGCAATATATTAAAAACAATGTTTCGGATTTAATCGGTAGTGCCGATAGGTTTATTGAAGTTCTTTTACCAGAAGAGCTGGATCCTGAAAATCATGAAGAGGTACGACTATCTGAAAGTTTTGCTGATATTTACCAGGACTTAAAAGACTTCATAACCAGCTATGAAATAGGGAATGAGGAAGGGCTGCAGGCCTCATTGTACGAATGCATTTTTAACTTTGAAAAATTTTGGGGACAACGAGTTCTTGCCATTCTGAGTTACTTACATAACTATTTGTACAACAGAGAACTATACGAAGAAGACGAATACAGTGCTAACACCCAGCAAACAGATATTGACACTAAAAATTGGTTAATTAATCAAAGGTTTGAGGAATAAATGCCAAAAGGCAGGAAAATTAGTATCTTTATCTGAATTTACAGGAATAAGATTAGAATGAGTACATTTGAAAAAAGCATATCAAAAGAAGAAATACATGAGCTTCCTTTAACCTCTTTTGATAAAGAAATATACGTAATTGAAGAAGAGGAGCAGATTCTTGAGGCTGTTGAATATTTAAGGATGCAAAGTATTCTTGGTTTTGATACTGAAACTAAACCAGCTTTTAAAAAAGGCCAAAAACACAATGTGGCCTTGTTACAATTAGCAACCAATGAAAAAGCTTTTCTTTTTAGGTTGAATAAAATTAGGTTTAACGGCCCAATAAGAAAAATTCTGGCTGACAGTACCATTGTTAAGGTTGGTGTTGCTATAAGAGATGATTTAAAGGCTTTAAATAACAAAAATGCATTTGTACCCCAATCCTTTATTGAATTGCAGGAAATGGTAAAAAAATATGGTATACAAAGCTTTAGCCTTCAAAAACTTTCAGCAATTATATTGGGTATAAGAATTTCAAAATCAAAGCGTTTATCGAACTGGGAAGCAGAAACCTTAAACGAAGCCCAGCAAAAATACGCCGCTACTGATGCCTGGGTCGCCTACGAAGTGTATAAAAAGTTAATCAACTCAAAAACTATTGCACCAGACTAGAAAACAAAACCTGTACTAAGGCTCACAAAATCAGCCCCTCCCATATTTGCTTTAATGTACAAGCCCAGATAAAGGTTTTTATTGAACTTTTGAGGTTCAAAAAAATAATACTGCACCCCTAACCTTGTCGAGATCAATCCCTCTATTTGCTTATAAAGAGTCCACTCCTCCTCTATCAATTCCGTAAATCTCCTCCAAAATGGATGATAAACGTTTATTCCACCCTGAGCCAAAAGACTCATTCGTCCCATTTCAAATTCATAACCTAAAAATAGGGTAACTACAGATGCCTTTAAATGAAGGTTTGATGAAAAGGTGCTGTCCTCAGTTATTTTATCAAAAAAACTTGAATAATACTTGTAGCCCAGCCCAGCAAGCGCACTACCTAACCTTCCTGCAGGTTTTTTAAGATAAAAAGCCAAATCTGTAATCGTATATTTAGATTGGTTAACAGGTCCTAGTTCATTACCAAATTCGTGCATACCCATACCAGCTCTAATACCGTACTTTAACTCTTTTGACCTTTTCAAAAAACCATCATCTGTATAATAGTTCGATGGCCTTTTCGCAAAATAATGTCTTAATCCTAAGTGAGCAGTTATCATATTCATTCCAACATTTGGCAGCTGATAGTGCCCGTCAGAGG
This sequence comes from Bacteroidales bacterium, assembly GCA_050291445.1. GTDB lineage: Bacteria > Bacteroidota > Bacteroidia > Bacteroidales > NBLH01 > NBLH01. The sequence goes on from JBNKJW010000005.1 coordinate 4,845, forward strand.
CATGTAGTGCCGACAAACCAAAGGTTAAATCTGTACTTTCTGAAAGTATCCTGCGAAAATACAGGCTGGCTATGGAAAGGTTAGTTATATGACTACCTATCAGTATGTTAGTAACATTACTCTCCACATCATAAGGCTTGTTAAAATAAGCAAATCCAAGCCCCATTTTTATCTTTAAACTCCATTTATTCTCATTAATTGCATTGATGGCAACATTTGGCACCAGCCCCACCATAAAACCAAATTCGTCATTATTTCCTAAATAACCACCAACTAAAGCAACTCCAACCTGTGGAAAACCATAATTTTGCTGCCAAGGTTTTTCACCTATGGTTTGTTTGCCAAAATTTAGTTCAATCAATGCAGATGGAGTCCTTGAAGGGAATGAATCCCAAAAGACATAATTATTAATTACTAACCCAGAATGTAAATTTGCTTCAATAAAATACTTTCTATCCAGGTTTGAAGAATCGGTCAACTCCATTCGTTGTTGACCTTTTAAACCATATAAACAAATAAAAAGTAATACAAATAGTAAATAAGCTCTATACATTTTATTGACCTTTGATAAAAAAAACAGGAGACAAAAATAGTTATATTTGCCATGCAATTTCAAATTTATTTGTAAAATGAATACACTAAATAAATGGTATGTTTTCTGCAAAATAGTACCAATTCTATCGATTTGGATATACAGTCATCAAATCCTTGCACAGGATACAAAAATTGATTCATCACTGGTTTTTGTTGAAGGAGGTAAAATAAGGCTGGGCAACAGAAAGGGGGATGTTGATGAAAAACCTGCAAAAAAAATAAAAATCAACAGTTTTTACATAGGAAAATTCGAAGTTTCGAATAAAGAGTTTGCCGAATTTTTAAATAAAAAAGGTAACCAGTACGAAAAACACGCTTTATGGCTGAATATCAATGGTAAATGGGAAAACTTAAAATGCAGGATAATAGAAAAAGACGGAACATTTAGTGTTGAAAAAGGCTACGAAAATTACCCGGTTAATTTTGTAAATTGGTTTGGTGCCAAAGCCTATTGCAAATGGAAAGGAGGCAGGTTGCCAACCGAAGCTGAATGGGAATTTGCTGCCAAAGGAGGAAACTTTTACAAAAAAAGACTCGAGAAAAGAAAAAAAATAGAAAATCTTGGTTGGTTTAATAAAAATGCTGAAAGAAAATGGCACCTATCGGGCAAAAAACAACCCAACTTACTTGGGATATTTGACATGCAAGGAAACCTTTGGGAGTGGTGCTCCGATTTTTATTCAAAAAATTATTACAAACTACGACCTAAAGAAAATCCGCAAGGCCCCGAAACAGGAGATTACAAAGTAATGCGCGGAGGTTCATGGACAGACAAACCTGCAACTCTTTCGGTTTCGAACAGAAATGCTGTAAACCCCACTTCAAACAAAATCAACCTTGGTTTTAGAATTGTTTATGATGTTACCAGTGCTCCTCTGTTGGAGGAATAAAATATACTTTACAACTACTTTTTGTTTGGTGGTTTTTATAATCGGTTAATATAAGATCAATCTTATTGAAACCTTGAACTAACTGTAAATCAACGTTAAGAGGTATATCACATTCCAAATTTTCAGCTCTATTTTCATTTTTTTTGGCATGATCTACAAATAACGAATCATTAAAATAAACCTGGATATTTTTTAAGTTACTTTTTGTTGAAACACAAGCTCTTAAAGTGTAGTTTTCATGAATACTGGTTGCTACTGAATCCTGGTAGAAAGAAATCTCGGGTAAATCATCATTTTTGTACTTAAGTAAGGCAAAATCCCATCCCCTACCCTGCATGTAGGTGGTTCCGGTAATTGCCAGCCCATTGTCCCTTGTTTCAAGAACTTTATTCGAATAGTCCAGACTTTTCCTGGCGAAAATATTTTCCCATAAGTTGTTACCTGCCGAATCGAATTTACTTACAGCAAAATCAGAAGAAAGCACCTTGCCAGATCGACTAAAGCCACCAACCACAATTCCGTTATCAAAAGTGGTAGAAATTGAAGTAGCCTGATCCCATCTACCCCAGCTAAAAACTTTTTTCCAGATTAAGTTTCCATCCTGATCAAGTTTTAGTAAAACAACATCATAATCGATAATTGAAAAAGTTCGAGTATAACCAGCCACATAGATATAACCATCCAGCCCTTCAACCAGAGATGTCCCCACATCCCATTTGTTTACCCTGTAAGTATTGTCCCAAATATCTAACCCGGAACTGTCCATTTTTGCTACCCAAATTGACTTGTAGCCATCGCCATAAGAACTGGTCATGCCACAAACAACCAAACCTTTGTCCGAAGTTTCAATAATATCATTAGCATAATCGGGCTTTTTGCCACCAAAAGTCATCTCCCAGACCTTTTGTCCCATAGAATCAACTTTTAACACCCAGGCATCCTCCTGGAAATTCTCGGTTGTGGTGGTTACACCTGCCATAGCATATCCCCTATCATAGGTTTCAACCACTCCATAAGCTTTCTCATCAGCAACCCCGCCAAAGTTTTTGTCCCATATTTTTTCCCCAAACTGGTTCAATTTCAAAATCCATAAATCGCTATTATAAGCAAAGGGTTTTACAGAGTAGCCTACAGCAATAATTGATGAGTCACTGGCTATTAAAATATCTCTTGCCTCCGAAACAGGTCTGGCTTTATAGGTTTTTCCCCAGCGAGACTTCCCTTTTTCATCAATTTTAATAATCCAAAGGTGCTTTTCCTGCAATTTGGTGTAACCACAAAGCAGCAAATCACCATTGGCAGTTTCAACCATATTAAAAGCTTCATCCCATGCATCGCCACCATAAGTTTGGGCCCAGTCAAATGTATATTGCCCCACCAAATTTGCCTGAAGCAGCAAATAGAGAAGTATAGAAAAATATTTTACAATATTAGTTTTCAAGAAAAGTTATTAGTTTAAAAACTCTGATATTTAATACCCATGCTTAAGATTCAATTTCAATGCCAAGTTTATTTTCAAAGCAGCTAATTTAGATTATTCCAAACAATTTAAAGATAGTTTAATAGTAAAATTCGAGTCAAATCAATTAACTTTATGTCAATAAATTTCCCTTTGTGATGAAACAAGAAATAAAATTTAGCTTTTTTTGGAAAGTTGGCCAATTATGGTGGCTACTTTTTTTACCTGCTTTTTTTCTGCATTGGCTGGCTCCCTTAATTGCTGGAATTATTGCAAATAAACGTAAGTGGATAGCCTGGGCAATCTATTACTTATTCACAGTTATTCTGCTATTTGTGGTAGCCCCAGGCCCCGATACCGCATTTAAGAATTTAGCAATAGGCTTGTTTGTATTTAGCTGGTTGGGCAACTTTGTACATTCAATAGTAATTGCAGTCCATCATATTAAAATAATGACAGACAAAAGGTTAGGGCATTCGATACAGAAACAGGAAAAACTGGGCCGAGAATATTCAGTTCAATTAAAAGGCCTATCTGCTAAACATAAAAAAGTCATGCATACCTTGCTTGTAGAGAAAAAAGAAATTCTGGAAAACTACAATAATATTGATCCTATTTTGCAAAACGAAATGCTGGATATGCTTGAAATGGTTGAAAGTTACATTGATTATGCAAGGGAATTAATGACTAAAGAAGAAGAATTGGAAAGAATTATTAAAGGAATTAACCTAAACCAGATTGAAGGAAGGATTAAACAACTAAAACAGCAAATATCAAAAACTTCAAATACAAAGCTTAAAAACGAATACCTTGAGGCAATTGATAACAGCCAAAAACAAAAGGATGCATACTTCAGCTTTAAAGATAAAAAGAAAGCTATTGATCTTAAACTGGAATCAAACATTGCTAAACTTAGAGAAATAAAATACGATTTAATTGAAATGAAATACAAAGTTTCGGAAAAAGAAAAAGACAATATTTTTAAAAAAGTAAATAAACTATCAGAAGATATGACGGTTTTTGTAGAGAACCTGAAAGAAACCCATAATGAATTGAATCTGTGAGAAAATTAATACCTGGCTTTGATTATTGTAACACCGTATTATAAAAGCTTTTAGCAAAGAGTTATTACCCATACAATATTTTTATTTGTAAACAATTTTTTATATATTGCCAAATATCTTAGAATTAAACAATATGGCTAAAACAAAATATGAGCTTGAATATGATTTGAGTACTTCGCCTAAATTGATATATACTCGATTAAGCACTCCCAGTGGCCTTTCGGAATGGTTTGCCGACAATGTTAAGTTAAATGGCAAAAATTTCATATTTGATTGGGACGGCAGCGAACAAGAAGCAAAAGTGGTCATGAAAAAGGCCAATGAATACATGAGGTTTAAGTGGTTGGAAGATGATGAAGAGAACGAAGAATCCTATTTTGAGTTTCGTATTACAAAAGATGAACTTACCAATGATGTTTCGTTAATCATAACCGACTTTGCCGAAGATGATGAAATTGACGACAGCAAAGATTTATGGGATCAGCAAATTAGCGAACTAAAAAGAGCTATTGGATTATAGCCTTAAAAAAATACTAATATAGCTTTAATATTGTACCATTTTTGGATCAACATCGGTTGCCCATAAATGTATACCGCCATCAAGGTTGTAAACCTTATTGAAGCCAATATTTTGCAAATAATTTACTACCATGGCACTTCTAATTCCATGATGGCAAAGAACAACCATCTCCTGTTCTACTGGCAACTCTCTAAGCCTTGCAACAAGCTGACCAACAGGCACGTGAAGGCTTTTCTCAAATCTACAAATATTGTATTCATAGGGTTCTCGAACATCCAGTAACAAAATATCCTCCTTATCCTGCAGCTTAATAAAAAGCTCCTTTGGTGTCATTTTCCACTAAATTTAAAATGAAAACCCACCTGAATCCTGTTGAACAATTTTTCTTGAGCTGGTTTTATCAAGTACTGCCTGCTTTTGCTCATCGGTATATTTTTTCCAGTCTCCAATTTCGTCTTTTGTTCTTCTGCATCCAATACATAGTCCATTTACATCTGTTTGGCAGATTTTAATACAAGGTGATTCAATAGTACTCATATGTTGAAAATTAAATTTTCGCAAATAAAGATATTTATATCTTATTTTCAAAATGTCCATTTAGAATTATCCCACTTGCTAATTCAATAAGAAATTCTTAAATTAGACTGATAATCAACTGGTAAGGATATGTCTAAAGACTCAGAAAAACTATCAAGAAAATTTTACGAAGCAGAATTAGTGAAGTTGCAAATTGAATTGGTTAAACTTCAGTCGTGGATAAAGAAAGCAGGCTTAAAAGTAGTAGTAATTTTTGAAGGCCGAGATGCTGCTGGCAAAGGAGGAACTATTAAGCGGATTACCCAAACATTGAACCCAAGAATATGTCGTGTGGTTGCTTTGGGAACCCCTACCGAAAGAGAAAAAACACAATGGTATTTTCAACGATATGTTCCACATTTGCCAGCCGCAGGCGAAATGGTACTATTTGATAGGAGCTGGTATAACAGGGCTGGAGTTGAGCGAGTAATGGGCTTTTGCACCGACGATGAGTATTGGGAGTTT
>JBNKJW010000006.1:0-5729 GCA_050291445.1 Bacteroidales bacterium
GATACGCTCTCCTGTAAAGGTGGCTTCAATTTTTTTTCCTGCTACTGGAAATAGTTCTAATTGAGGATTGGTATTTTCAACTTTTTTTCTTATCATTGTTAAAGGGATGTTTTGTTGTGTACACCCTAAAAATACTAATAAGTTAGCATTTTTAGGGAACAAACTCCCTTTTTTTATGAATAATGCAGGCTAGAGGAAAAATCTTCTCCATATTGAAAATTGATGGTAAGGGTGTAATCTTTTGGAGTGTCAATAATTTCTTCTGTGTCAGTTGAACTTTTGCTGCAAGCTGCAATCATAAACAGCAACAAACAGAATGGAATGGTTTTTCTTAACAGTTTAATTTATTTAAGGTTTTACATTGATTTTATGCAAACTTAAAAATTTTCTATTGATTTGGACAAATTATCGAGATCTGTCCTTTGTAGTTTATTTAATTTTCTGATATTGAGGTTTTTAGTGGTGTCGTTTGGCCTTTCAAAGTTATATTTTAACCCCCAAAACCAGTATATCATCTAATTGGGCATACTTATCGTGCATCCATTCTTCAAGCATTTGTTCCATAATTATTTTTTGTTCCGACATGGGCTGATCGCTAATTGTAATAAGCAATTCTTTAAACCTTTTCGATTTAAACTTGTCGCCATGTTGCCCGCCAAACTGGTCTATATAGCCATCTGAAAAAATGTAGATGCAATCACCTTTTTGTATCTCTATTTTATGATGGGTAAATTCGTCCTCTTTCAGGTAAATTGAAACTGGTTGAGGATCGGCTTTAACAATGTGCAATTGTTTTTTACGAATAATGTAAAGTGGGTTGTTGGCCCCGGCAAAGTGTAACAGGTTTTTTTTTGTATCCAATATGCACAACGACATGTCCATGCCATCAGAAGCCATCCTGTTCTTTTTGGTCTGTTTTAACGAAGTTTTTACTTTCTGTCTTAAAATATCCAGTATTTCGGCTGGCTTTTCGGTTTTATCTTTTTTAACCACCTCATTTAAAAAAGACATGCCCAACATGCTCATAAATGCTCCCGGAACTCCATGGCCAGTACAATCTGCTGTCACAAAAACGAGGTAGTCATCCAACTTTCGGTACCAGTAAAAATCGCCGCTTACTATATTTTGAGGCAAAAAAAGAAGCATGGTTTCTGAAAAGCCTTCGGCAATGGTTTTTTCCTGAGGAAGCATGGCTTTTTGAATTTTGCTGGCATAGTTGATGCTATCCATTATTTGACTGTTCTTTTTCTGGATTTCATCTTTTTGTATGGTCAATGCATCAAGTGCTTCTACTAATTGTCCAGCTTGTTGCATAATTTCTTCTTTCGATTCTTCAATCTCGGAGTTTTTGATTTTCAATTCTTCTGCCTGGGCATTTATTTCTTCGTTTTTTTCTAATATTTCTGCATTTTGTAAGGCTAGTTGTTGGTTGGCCTTTTTCTTTCCCCGGTAGAGCCTGAATAAAAGAATTGAGAGTATTGAAACAACAACAAAAAATGTCCCAAAAGCAATCATCCATTGGCGTTGTCGCCTTACTTTTTCTTTTTGCTCCTGAATAGCAATTTCTTTTTCTTCTGTTTCAATGGTTAAGTCGGTTATTTCAATGCTTTTTTTTGCTGTGTCTTTTACCAATACTTCTTTTTCTTCCTCTAGTGTTTCTTTTTGGTCTTGAACTACTGCATATGAGCTGTCCAATTCAGTTAATTTACTTTCTACTTCCTCCTTTAGTTTTTTTTCTTCCTCGTATCTTGTTTCAAGTATTGAAATTTTGTATTGTTCTTTCAATAGTTTTGACTTACCGCTAAAATCGAGGTATTCCTTTACAATCAAAAAGCCATCTTTGTAATGTTTTCCTTCATCGTAAAGGTGAATTAGGCGATTATAACATTGCTTGGCCAGCGCTGTGCGATTGTACTTTTTTGATAATTCTAAAACTTCGGAATAGGTTTTTATTGCTTTGGCTTTTTTGTTCCACGATTCGTAGATTGAACCAATATTAAACAAGGTTTTTGTACTGGATATGTTTTGTCTCAGCTCTTTTCTGATTTCGTACTCTTTTTCATAATTTTTAATAGCCTGGCGGTATTTTCTTTGTTCAAAATAAGCGGTTCCAATCAGATTAAGGGCATTGGCCTGCTTATTTTTGCTTTTTAGTTTTATAGCCACTTCATAGGCTTCTTTTCCAAAATTGATACTTTTCTTTGCCGAAACAGGTAAGTATCTTTTAGAGAGTTGATATAAAATGGAATATCTCGACTCTCCTTTTGCCCCTTTTAACTCTTTTTCAAGCTTTTTTATTCTTGATTGTGAGTTTACAGTGGCTGACAGACCTGCTAATACTAAGATTAGGAGAATAAGATGCTTCATTAATATTGACTTTTGAGATCGTTGTTTTCCTGACTAAAGGTAAAAAAAATTGTGAATAATAATCTGTATTTTTGAACAGATAAAATCATTTATCCTAAAAACGATTATGCATCGGAACTTTTGTTTATTAATTGAAATCATATTCATACAGATTATTTCTATTAATTTACACAATTAACGTGCCCAGGATGTAAATTGTGCCCTTAAAAACTTCTGGGCAAAAAATTGTGCGGCTGCAGCTTAAGAATTTGAAGATGTGCTTCCTGGTGTAGAAAACCATTTGCTGTTGCAAACCACATTAAGATACTTGCAAAATGTCGGCTCTTGAAAAAGGAAAAAACAGGCAGAGAAATTTATTACCAATTGAACCTAAATAAAATGAAAGAAATAGACTTATGGTTAGAAACTTTTAGAAAGACTTGAGAAAATAGATTTGATAAAATGGAAGAAATTCTTAAACAAAATAAAAACAAACAAATATGAAAAAGCAAATATATCCTTGCTTGTGGTTTGACGGACAAGCCAAAGCTGCAGCAGATTTTTACTGCGCAATTTTTCCAAATTCAAGAATAATCAACAATTCAGAAATGGTCGTAAATTTTGAATTGAACGGACAGTTTTTTATGGGGTTAAATGGTGGCGATAACTTAAAATTTAATGAAGCAGTTTCTTTTGTGATTCCCTGTAAGGACCAGGAGGAAATTGATCATTATTGGTACAAACTCATAGCTAACGGAGGTAGTGAAGGTCAATGTGGATGGTGCAAAGACAAGTTTGGTCTGTCTTGGCAAGTAGTACCTGCAGTTTTAGGCGAACTAATGTCGAACCCCGAAAACGGACAACGAGTAATGCAAGCATTTCAGAAAATGAAGAAATTTGATATAGAAAAATTAAAGAACGCCTGAGTTTGGAAAAGAAATTAGAAGTAACGAGAATATTCAATGCGTTCAATTGAAGAAGTGTGGAAGGTTTGGACAGGGCTTGAATAGGTAAAACAATGGTGGGGCCTGGACATATTTCTCAATCACCAGCAAAACTTTTATTAAAGTGGGATGAAAAGATGGTCCCCAGTGGGTTTTTCGATTCGGTTCGCTAGACCCAACCTGACAGGTTTTAATCAATAAAAGCATTGGAAAACAAAAAACCTGGACATTTTCCAACAACTAACCTGTCAGGTTTTATTAACTCGATTCGTTGGTCCAAACCTAACAGGTTTCAGGTAAAAAAAGTATAGGGAAAGGAAAGTTTCGGGCATTTCTCAACAACAAACCTGTCTGGTTTGTTCTATTATCGTGCGAGCCTTCATGTTAATTGAAGCCACGCGAAAAATTTGCACGGCAGCCGCGCTATTCATAAAGAACAGAAAATCAATTTGTTTACCCCAACCCAAATGGGAGCAAATTGATTTTCTTTCCCACTACCGCATAAATCCTTTCGTGTGGTAAATGAAGCCACACGAAAGAATGCAGCAGCAGTGCAAAAGAACAAGACCTAGTACAAAAAGTTGAGTAAGTCATCTCTATTATAGTCAGAAAACCGAAGTCAGAAGCTGGAAGAAAGAGTCTGGCATTAATGTTTTATTTCCACCTTTGCCACTCTGCAACTGCACAAATCCTCCTCCGCTACCGCACTAACCGACTTAGCAAACAAACATAGAACTTTAGCACAAAAGAAATCAACTTTAGCAAAAGAAAAAACAAATAAGTTAGGTGAACCTGGCAGCTGTTAAAAGTTTTTAGAAAAACTGCTGAAGCAACTACCCAAAAATCAGAAGAAATAAATCAATTTTCAGACCATTTACCACCACCCTAAACTTAGTTAATAATTAAAACTTAAAAATATAACCCCCTTGATTAACTTTATTTTTTGACAAGATGATTTTTATGGAAAATGCCTTGGTGGTGAGGGTTGGAAGGGTTATTTTTAGGGAATGAAATCCTTCCATAGGATAACAAACAAGAAGAATGAACTATTTGTAAAAGGAATATAGTGCATATGCACTATATTTAATTGTTGTGGGCAATTAAAGGGGAGCCAAAAAATGACAAAAGCCACCGACTTAATCGGAAGAAAGAAAAACTGTCAAAAGGTATGTTTCAGAAATCGATTGCTCAAATTGGTTGGAATTAACGCCGAAACAGCAACCACGAAATTAATGATTAATCTGAAAATAGGCAACCTAATCTAAATTAAAATGTTTAAATTAAAGAGTAGATTAGTTGTTGTATTTACATTAATAGTCGGAATTATCATATTTGTAAGTTGCGAAAAGGAAGCAATTCAAGATGAAATTACTCCAGTTCAGTATGTGGATCTATTATTCGGAGGAGGTAATTCTCTAAAAAGTTCAGATGCTAGTTTAGTTAAAGCTGAAGTAATTTCAACAGCACCATTTAAATTAAAATCAGACGAAATAAAAGAAGTAAATGTTACACTTCAAAGTGGTATAAAAACATACGGATATGTTTTAGATAGTAAATTGAAATGGGAGATAAAAAAATGCTATGTTTTAATGTCTGATGGTTGTTTTCATTATGGCACATTATATAGAGATAATGAAGGAGAGACGATATTTGCAGCATCAACAGATTATAATGAGCGTAATATGCATCCTGAAATTTGCCCAGAACCAGGAACCGTTTTTACTAAATAATTATGTAACCAAATCACAATTACTAAAAAGAATAGTAATTGTGATTTTATAAACGTTTAATTAAAAATTTATGAGCAAATACCTATTGATAATTGCATTAATTATATTGACAAATAAAATCATTATTGGACAGAAAGATATTATTGATACGATAGTCTTTCAGAATGCAAAAGTTTACACTATTGATACAATTTCCAATGAAAGTAAAGAGCAAGCAAAGTCTAAAACTCTATTTATTGTACCTATTGCTGACATGAATGAAAATACTTTTTTTTTATTAAATGATTCAATTCATCCAATTTTTTCTTTTGGTGAACTTGAACAAAAACTGGATAAAAAAAAACGATATAAAACACATACTTCTGAAACAGATATGGCTACTTATTTAAATAGAAAGAAGTTGAATGGTTATATTAAGTCAGAAATTATTGATAAAGACAGAAAGCTTATTTTCATAATAGAAAATTACTAATTCAGAAAAAAGGTTTAATCTAAAATAGTTTGTTATATAAAAGATAACCTGCCCATAACGCATAGCTAAAACGCAAGAAGGGCTACTTGCTTGTTTTGAGAGTTTCACAAGTAATAAAGCCCACTAAATTATTGATTTAGCTATTAAAGAAAAAAATAATATCAAAATCAATAATTTGGCTATTTGCAAATCGAAGAGATTGTGCTTTTTTATCCCTTCCTGCGTTTAGCTTGTTGT
>JBNKJW010000007.1:0-18552 GCA_050291445.1 Bacteroidales bacterium
AGCTACGCTGAGTCCTTCGGAGTTGCTTCTTCCTCCCTGATTGCAATGACGTACTTTTGCTTCTTTTTAGACACCCTCATAAAAAGAATTATTGAATCACGCACTTAAGCAATAATTTGCTTATATGTAATTGGTTTTGAGAGGATCCCTCTTTTAAGTAGGTTCTCAAAAACTCCACTTTTCATAAAATTTCGGTTAAAACGATAACTATACTCATCAATATAAGCTTGTAAATGCTCCACACTATGGTGCGCCCCGCAAGCAGGATTTAAACCCTATTATTGGCCTATAAAGTTCAGGAAAATTGCCACCTTTCCAGAAGGGACTTGGACCAGGTTCTCAAATTCTTTCTTCAGTGGCTTATAACCCAGCCATTCATCTGTTTTAATAGTTGCTTTGGTTCCTATTGTTGAACGCATAAACTAACCCAGCTCTTGTGACCACATTGGGTGCATATAAAACCAGCTTCTCACTTTAAATCAAATAAATACATGTAACAAATATCAGCATCAGGGAACATCTTTTGAAATTCAAAAATTGATAGGCTTTTGAACCTTTTCTCCATTACGTTTGATTTATTTTCCCTAAAAATAAAGATTTTTACTGTATTGGTAATGTGCCTAATTCAATATTTTTTAAATTCATAACACCATGTTTTAATAAGTTAGTTCTCTTCTCTATCCTTTACCTCTTCCATACTTTCTCCTGTCTGGGTAAGTAAATTTACATCTTCTTTTGAAAACACTTTGTCAATGTTGAGTATCATTGTAAAACTGGTTTCATTTTTCAACATTCCCAGTAAGAATTCTGCATTGTAATTGTACCCCATTTCGGGCACATCCAGAATGTTACTTTCATCTAATGCCAGTACATCATGAACACTATCAGCCATTGCACCAATCAACATTTTCTTTTCTTCTACATGGATATCAAAAACAATTACCACGTATTTTTCGCCCTCTGTTCTTTTAGGAAGATTAAACTTTATGCGGGTATCAATTACAGGAATTATTTTTCCCCTGAAATTAATGACGCCTTCAACATATTCAGGGACATTAGGTACTTCGGTGATGTATTGTTTTTCCAATACCTCAAGTACCTTTTGTACTGAAACCGCAAAGGTTTCCTTGCCTATTCTGAATGAGAGAAATGTGTTTTTTCTTTTTGTGTTTCTCATCATATATAGTTATTTAGTTAGTCAATATTTCTTTTTGAATATAAATATTAAGTTGAAATGCGACTTGTTAGAAATTCTCAAACTCCCCATCTGCTAGTTCCTCATCCATCCTAATTTTCTTTTTTTTAGTATTTGATTGGACTTTTTGCTCTAGCTCTGCTTTTACTTTGTGTCGTTTTTCTTGTTTAATTTGTTTTTCCAAAGTAAAAAACTCCATTACCTCTCTTAACTGTTCTGCCTGCGAAGCCAATTCTTCAGATCCGGATGAAAGTTCTTCGGCATTGGCAGTGCTCTGCTGGGTAACCTCAGCTAGTTGGCCCATTGCTGTATTTACTTGCCTGACACCAATTTCCTGTTCTTCACTTGAATGTACAATATCGCGTACTAATTCAGCTGTTTTTTCAATGCTTGGAACCACTTCGGCCAGTTGCTTACCTGATTGTTCAGCTATGCCCACACTGGCTTTTGAAACATCATTAATTTCGATAGCCGCCTGCTGGCTTTGTTCTGCCAGTTTTCGAACTTCAGCAGCTACTACAGCAAAACCTTCACCGTGCTCTCCTGCTCTGGCTGCTTCAATAGCTGCATTAATGGCCAGTAAATCAGTCTTTTCGGCAATATCACTAATCACTTTAATTTTTTCAGCAATGGTTTTCATTGCTTGCACCGTTTTAAATACGCTCTCATTACTTACTTTAATGTCTTCGGCTGCTTTTTTAGCATTGCCTTCAGTAGTTTTTGCATTGGCCAAATTTTGCTGAATGTTGGCCATCATTTGTTCAAAAGAAGTACTTACTTCTTCGGTTGAGGAAGCCTGTTCATTAGCTCCGCTAGCAATGCTATTGGCCGATTCGCTCATCTGGTTGCTTCCGGTGGCTACATAATCAGCAGCAATATTTACTTCACCTACTATTCCCTGTAATGAATGCACCATACTTTGCAAGGTTTCAGAAAGCTCATCTTCATTTGAAAGTTTGCTCACTTTTATAGTTAAATCACCATCTGCAATATTTTTAATGATATCAACCATGTTACGTAACCATTCTTGTACTCCATTTACAGCATCCTGCATAGCTTTATGATCGCCCATCAAATTTAATTCAACTCTTTCGTTAAGGTTTCCTTTGCTTATTAGGCCTAACACCCTGTTTGACTCTTGTATTGGAACCAAAATTTCTTTTAGCATATCATTAACACCTTGCATTACGGTTTTCCACTCTCCCTGGAAATTATCTGCATTGGCACGTGTTTGCAACCTGCCTTTTTTTGAGGCCTCTATCAACCTGCTCATTTCTTCCTGAAATCTTTGCAAGGTAAGTCCAACAGTCTTTACATTATTAAGAATTTCACCAAATTCATTTTTATCAAATTGATGAATGTTTACTACTGACAAATTTCCATTTGAAAGATCTTCTATGCTGTTATTCACCTGTTTAGCCGTTTTTACAACTCCTCTTGTAATTATTAAAGCAATGAACAGTCCTGCCAGAATTGCTAAAACTGAAAAAAGTATTAAATAAAGTTCTGCAGAATCAATTTGATCAAACATACGTGCTGTTTGAAAAGTTAATGCTTTTTCAGCAAGATGAATAACTTCCTGTGCATCACTAACTAACTGCTCCGAAAGGGTGTCTTGATCTTGAGTAGAGGCATAAAACACATCAAAATTATTTTTATATAAATCAATGTTATTAGCTAAAATATTTATTGCTTCTATGTCGTCTTTATGAACCGCTATATCTTCAAGTGAGTTTAAACTTTCTTGTAGTTTTTTAAAGTTCTTTTCAAATTTATCATAATACTTTACATCCTTAGAAATGATGATGTCTTTTTCTCCCTTTCGAACCTCTAAGAACAATCTTGCAATATCGTTTACCAAAAATATATTACGAATATTAGCTCTCGATGAACGTTTAAACCCCTCCTTTTCATAATTTAGTAATTGTTGAATTGAACTCATTACCACATATGCAGATTTTCGCATTGTTGCTATGTTTTCATCCTTGCTTTTTTCAATTTCAACATACTTACTAAAGGTGCTTGTATAATCCTGAACCTTTTCAATGATAGCTGCTTTCTCATCCTTGTCTGATTGTTTTGAATGCTTAGCTTTTGCTTGGGTCGCAATCTCAATAATTTTGTCTGTACATTCATTAACCGCTGTAACATATTTATCATCTTTTCGCAACATAAAGTCTTTTTCATGCTGTCTCATTTGAAGCACTTCTTTTACAATGTTGTCAACATCATTGCTTTTATCTACTCTGTCAACAGTATTTAAAAAGCCGTTATAACCAACTGAGCTTGCTAATATTGTAAGCAATAGAACTATTCCAAAGCCAAGCCCCAGTTGTTGTCCTAATTTCAAGTTGTTGAATTTCATAAGTCATTCATTTTTAAGGTTAAATAAATTTTTGTTAATCATCATTTCAAAATCAGATTAAACAAATTGAGTTAAACCTAAAAGTTTTCGAAATCTTCTTCATTGATGTTTTCTTCCAGAGTCATTGTCTTTTTTGCAAATTTAACCTGCTTGCTTTTACCATTGCTGGACACGTTTTTTCTTTTCTTTTGCTCCATTTCTTCTGCCAGGTTGAAAAAATTCATGACCTCTTTAAGCTGTTCCGATTGAGAGGCTAGTTCTTCTGAACCTGCAGAAAGTTCTTCGGCATTAGCAGTGTTTTGTTGGGTAACATCAGCTAGTTGCCCCATTGCTGTGTTAACTTGTCTTATTCCAATTTCCTGCTCTTCGCTGGCATGAACAATATCATGAACCAATTCGGCTGTTTTTTCAATGCTTGGAACAATTTCGGCAAGTTGTTTTCCTGATTGTTCGGCAATGCTTACACTTGATTTTGAAACATTATTAATTTCAATGGCAGCTTGCTGACTTTGTTCAGCTAATTTCCGCACTTCTGCTGCTACTACGGCAAAACCTTCACCGTGTTCGCCTGCACGTGCAGCTTCAATGGCAGCATTAATGGCCAGTAAGTCAGTTTTTTCAGCAATATCGCTGATAATTACAATTTTTTCAGCAATGGTTTTCATTGCTTCTACTGTTTTAAATACACTTTCATTACTTATCTTAATGTCTTGGGCTGCTTTTTTAGCATTACCCTCAGTTGTTCGTGCATTGGCCAAGTTTTGCTGAATATTGGCCATCATTTGCTCAAACGAAGTACTTACCTCTTCTGTTGATGCTGCTTGCTCATTGGCACCACTTGCAATGCTGTTGGCCGATTCGCTCATTTGCCCGCTGCCTGTTGCTACATAATCTGCAGCTATATTCACTTCATGAACAATGTTGTTTAATGCAAAAATCATTTCAGCAAGCGAAATTGACAACTCGTCATTTTCTGAACGCTTATTAACCTTTGCAGTAAGGTCTCCATTAGCTATTTTTTTAGCATTGTATATAATTTCCAGTGTTGATTCTTTAAGTCGATCCAGAGCTTCTCCAATTTTTGCAAAATCGTGGGCAGTTTCCTTTGTTACATCATCGTATTCTTCAACTTTATAATTGCAGCTAAGGTTACCTACCGAAAGGTTTTCAATCATTTCTGAAAGCTTATCAACTTCAATTTTCTGGAAAGCGTTTAGTTTTTTAGCTTTTCTTAAAGCGTTTTTCTGCGTTGTTTGGTCGGTAACTATTTCAATGGCTCCAACTATGTTGTTGTTTTCATCTTTTAATGCAGAACCAATGTAGGAGATGTCGTAAGTCTGCCCGTTTGGCTTGGCAACTGTTTCATTAATAGTTGTTTGTCCGGTAGCCATGGCTTTTGCAAGTGCACAATTGGCCGTATTGCAATCTCCTGTTTTTAAGTTATTGTAACACTTTTGGTTGACTAATTCTTTTTTGCTTGATTGCAGCATTTTAGCCCCAAAATCATTCATGTATTGAATGTTATAATCTCTGTCGATGATCATGATTGGAGCAGCAATTGAATCAAGCAACCCAGCATAGGTATTAATAATAAGGTTTAATCCTTCAACCATTTTCCCAAAGTCGCCATTATGCAGTGAGGCATTTCCTCTGTAATCATATTTCCCTTTAATAATTGCAGCCGAAGTTATATTTATCTCCTCAATAACTCCTTTTACATTGGTTGAACAGAGATTAAGGTTGGTTTTTAGCGTATTAAAATCACCGTAATACTCTTCAGTTATTAATTCTGGAATTTCGCCTTTTGCAATGTTTGCTACATAGTCTGCTGCCAAGTTAATTGGCTTGGTTAAAGTATCCAGTGTTTCGTTAAACCCAACTACAATATCCCTGAATTCTTTGTTGGTATTTTCCGGGTTGGACCTGAAACCTAAATTACCTTCAAATGCTGCTTTGGTTAATAATTTTGTTTGACCAAGAATACCATTAATCACTTTTCTAATGTTAAGCGAAACTAAAATAACTAACAAAATTGATGTGAAAACAGCTAGAATACCGGCTATGGTCAACATACGGACAATCGAAGCAGAACTCTCATCGTATAATTGATCTGCTTTAATGTTTTTGGCTTCTAAAGATTCTTTTATCTCAACAAGTGGTTGTTCTAGTTCTACCACTTTAATATCAATTTGTGCATCTATTCGCTTTATTTGGGCTTTTATTTTGGCTGTTTCTTTCTTTTTTAATAAGGGCAACATTTCATTTTCAAACAATGCAACTAATCGATTCTTTTTGTCAGTAGCTTCACCAAACAAGTCTTTTTCTTTATCTGTATCTACAATTTCCTTCATCAATTTAAAATCGCTTTTCAGCTCTTTCGTAATTTCAGCCCATTCTCGCTCTGTAGCCATTATATTTCTATTGATTTGGGCATCGGCAATTATCAAATAAACTTTGTGACCCATTAAGCTGCCTTTCTGCATTATCAATGCATCTGCGCTTCGTTTCGCAACTTCTTCCTGCAGATTATGTAGGTTGTTAAGTTGCACAATACTGTAAATACCCACGCTAACAAAAATTGTCATAACTACTGATAATATGATTATTATCTTGTGGTTAATTTTTAGATTTTTCATTTTTATTATTCTTTTAAATATTAAAAAAAGTTCAGTCCTTTTTTTTACACCCAACTCCCTTAGTATGTGTCTCTTCTTTTAATGATGAGAGAAGGTTTTTGAATGACATTGCATATGATTTTGTTCCAGTTTTTATTAGCAAAAATGGCTTCTTTTTTGCCTTATTTTCATCCTGAAAAAAATAGACAGGCGGTTTGATTTCTTCATTTTTCATTGGTTCCGGTTTATAAATTTGAGAAAAATGTTAATTGACCCCAATAATTTGATTCAACTCTTTACTGCTATCAATCAGTTTGTTCACATCAAGTATTACACATAACTGGCCATCTGCCAAAAGACTTGCACCTGTTAGGTATTTTTGGTTAATTAAATAACCATCAAAAGGTTTTAGAACGGCCTGGTATTCGCCGATTACTTTGTCAACAACTAACCCTACTTCCTGAAATCCGTTGCTTACAATAACTACTCTTTGCCTTTCCGGAATTTGTCCGTTAATGACAAAAATCTCCCTTAAATAAATATATGGGATCAGCTTACCTTCAATGGTTAACTGATTATTTTCCGATTGTTTCAAATCATCCTGATTTAGCTGTGTGCATTTATGAATACTTGGTAATGGTATGGCAAAAAACTGCTTGCCTGATTGCACCAACAGTGTATCAATAATTGATAAAGACATGGGTAACCTAATTATTACAGTAGTTCCTTTGCCTTGTGTTGATTGAATTTCAACATTGCCTCTTAACTGGCTGATGTTGCGCTTTACCACATCCATGCCTACTCCCCGTCCAGAGACTTCGCTTAAGTTTTGTGCTGTTGAAAATCCGGGTAAGAAAATAAGGTCAAATAGCTGTTTGTCAGAAAGTTCAGTGTCTTCTGTAATAATTCCTTTGTCAATGGCTTTTTTCCTGATTTTTGCTTTATCCATTCCTCGACCATCATCTTTTATTTCAATGATGATATCGGAACCTGAACGGAAAGTATTAAAGATAATTTTTGCTTTGGCAGGTTTGCCGGATTTTTCGCGTTCTTCCTTTGGTTCAACACCATGATCAAGGCTGTTTCGGATAATATGAGTTAACGGGCTTTCAAGCGCATCAATAATGTTTTTATCCAGTTCAGTTTCTAATCCTTCGGCCACAAACTCAACATTTTTGCCCAGTTTACGAGAAATATCCCTCACTAGTCTTAAAAAGGCAATATACAATGTTTTGATTTGAACCAATCTTACATTAAGAATATTCTTTCTAAACCGGTTAGTTGTTTTATCAATTGACTCCAGTAGCTTAAAAAGCTTTTTGTATCCTTCTTTTTCAACAATTAACCGTAATTCTGCTTTGGCTGTTACCAACTCACTTAGCAAGTCCATTTGTTCATCCAGTTTATCTGCAGATACTCTGAGATAATTGATTGAGCTTTTTGAACTTTCTTCTACTTCTTCTACTTGTTCTTTTAGCTCTTGTTCTTCTTCTTTTCCTTCTACTTTTTCTTTTTTCTCAATAATCTTTTTCAGTTCCTGAAGATTATTTCTTTGCTTTAAAGCAGAATTTTTTTGAACAATTGAGTTGAACTCATTGTTTTTAAACAGGTTTTTGTTTGCCAATAACTCAATAGTTGTGATGTCCATCATAAAAATGAACACATCTTCAATATCTTCCAAAGACGATTTTGTAACAATAAAAACTTCCCAACTATTTGGGTGCTCTCCCTCTTCTTTTATTGGAATTGAAATAATACTTCCAAGCTCATCCAATTCCTTGAAAATTGAATCGAGTTGAATTCCCCTTGATTCAAAGCCTTCATCTAATGTAAAACTTGCATAGTAGGTTTTATCAGTATTTGCATCACCTGCATTTACAAACTTTTCATCTTTTTCAACCTCTTGATTTTCACCAATATAACTATTGATTTGTTTTTCTATTTTTTCAAATTCTCCTTTTGCTGAATCTGAAACATCCTCGCCTATTTTTAATATTTTATTAGTGAAATCTACAACATCAAGTGAGAGGTTTACTATTTCGGTGTCAACTTTTAGTACCCCATCTCTTATATCATCGTACACATTTTCAATGAGATGCATTAAGTGACCTATCTGGTTAAAACCATACATCCCACTAGCACCTTTTAAACTATGCAAGCCCCTGAAAATTTCCTCAACAATTTGGGTATTATCCGGGTTTACCTCAAGGGTAAGCAGGCTTTTTTCAAGATTTGCAAGTAACTCCAGTGCATCAGCAATAAATCGTTCTTTAAATTCTTGCATTACTTAAAAATTGAATTGATTATTTTTAAAAAACGGGCAATATCAAAAGGTTTATTTAACCATCCGTAGGCGCCAGCGTTTCGAGCATCAATTTTACATTGCTCAGCTTTTTCAGAACTAAGAATTAACACAGGCATGTTCATGTACTGTGCTTTAGACTTAACTTCTTTGGTTAATTCAGCGCCTGTCATTCCAGGCATTTTAAAATCAGTAACCATTAAGTCAATCTGTCTGCCGTCAAAAAGTTTAAGCGCTTCGGTTGGATCATTCGCTTCTAATACTTCAAACCCTTTTTGGTGCAATGCATGCTTCATTACAACTGTGTTGGTTTGAAAATCATCTACTATTACTATTGTTTTGTCCATATTTTAGTATTTACCTTTTTGTACTAATTTATTTTAATGCAATAATTTCATGATTCTTTGCTTTGTCATCAATAATTACCAAAGTCATTGGGTGGCGCCCCTTAATAAATGAAGTGGAAAGCAAAACAGTACTTTCTTTTTTTACATCGCCCTTCTTCACATGTAGTTTTGCTTCCACTTTATGATAATCTGTTTTGTATTTTAAAGAATTATTAATAGTACTCCGTATCAGGCAGTAATTGCAAGCTTCGGTTGAACCACACCCTTTTGAGGATGCAAGTGCATCTACACAGCTAAGTACATCACCTGGATCTGTTCCAATAACATCACTTAGGTCTTTATTAGCTGTTTCTAACCCAGCTGTGTTAACTTTAATAATTTCACCTTCAGAACCAACCAGAAAAATCATTAAAGGAATATTTTTAAAGATGGCATCCAGAAGGTTTTCATTTTCCTGGCTTTTAATTTTTCTTTCCCGGTACTGCCTTGCCAGTGATAATAATTCCTCATTTGAATCTCTCAATTCATCATTCTTTTTCTTTAGTTCTGTTAAAAGGTCCTTGTTCTGTTTTTGTAAATCGTGTCTATCAATTGCATTGGCAATTACCTGTTGCAATTCTTGCTGCTCCCAGGGTTTTTGAATAAATTGATAAACTCCGTTGTTAATTGCATCCAATACTATATCAAGTTCGGCATAAGCAGTTAAAACAATAAACAAAACATTAGGATACTGATCTTTTATCCTTTCAATGAATTGCAGACCGGTTTCTCCTGCCATCTTTTGGTCGGTAATAATCAGTTTTACCTGATTTTCTTTGAGTAAACCTTCTGCTTCTTTAGTGTCTTTTGCCAGCAAAAGGTCATATTTTGTCCAAAAGGCTAATTGAAAACTCTCAAGGTTTTCTTTCTCATCATCAATGTATAAAATTTTATCTTTCATAGGTTACAATTTATTCTACGCTAATTTCATCGGGGAAATACAAATTTCCGTTTACTACTTCGTTTAAAGCAATTGGGAGTTTTTTAAATACTTCTGATTTAAATACACAGCCTTTAAAACCCATTTCTATCAACTTTTTCAGGTAGGCAGTATCTTTAAACATGGTCACCGCAATGGCCCTTATCCTTGTGTCGCGAATAAAGGCTTGTTTAATTGCAGTATAACCATCGAGTTCGGGCATATTTAAATCCATTAGGATGACATCATCTTTGTATTCATAACGTTGCAGAAATTCAAAGCCATTTTCAGCTTCACCCACTATGGTATGCCTCAAAGCCTGGTCAAGGTATACTTTCATTGCTTCCCTGAACTGCTTATTATCATCTACTAAAAAAATATTCATAACTTTTGTTCTAACTTTTATTTGCTCACTTAAAAAAAGGAAATAAAAAAACTCATAACAAAGATAGGGCGTGGTAAAGGCTAAAGTAAAGAGGTAAATGCACCAATTATTCAGGCAAACACCCTATTCTTTTGAGGTATTTACCTCATAGATCTTTTCTTTCTAATTATCAAAGCCCTCTGCTTTGCACATCTTTCATTTTTAGTTATTTTAGTGCCCTGAAAAAAACCTGAAAAAAGGAAATAAATGTTTGAATACATCAAAGCTCGGTTGGTTGAGTTAAACCCAACTTATGCTATTATGGACAACAATGGTCTGGCCTACTTTATTAACATATCTTTAAATACTTATTCGCAATTGAAAGAAGGCGAGCAAACAACCTTGTTTTTGCAGCAAATTGTAAGAGAAGATGCCCATTTGTTGTTTGGGTTTGCCGATAAAGGAGAGCGGGAGGTTTTTAAACTACTTATAACAGTATCGGGCATTGGAGCCAACACTGCCAGGATGATGCTTTCCTCATTGAGCACAACTGAGGTAAAATCGGCTATTGAAACTGGTAATGTAAATGTTTTAAAAAGTGTAAAAGGCATTGGCTTAAAAACGGCACAGAGGGTAATTATTGATTTGAAGGATAAAATTGGAAAAACTGAAACTGGTGAAGATTTTTTATCACCAATGAGCAATACAAAAAGAGAAGAAGCGTTATCTGCTTTAGTAATGTTGGGATTTAATAAACCTGCTATTGAAAAAGCACTTGATAAAATTACAAGCGAAATTCCGGATATTAGTGTTGAAGAGCTAATAAAGCTTGCTTTAAAGAGGTTGTGAGTTAGCAGTTTAAATGCCTTAATTAACTAAAAATTAAACCTGATTATTTTTTATTAACTATATTTGAAAACCTAAACCTATAATTGTTTTTGAGAAGAATAACTAAATATATACTTCAAAGCCTGTTATTTACCCCTGCGATACTTGTTTTTTTTCATTCGAATGTAAATGGTAGCGCTACTACAGGTAATTTTTTGGCCTTAAATGAATGGAAGGGAATTGAGGACACCATTGTTGGAGATACCACAAAACTACCTTACCCTTTTAATGATTATGATGATCCTTATTCAAAACGAGACCAAAATTCGCCTTTGTACCTTAAAAACCCATCAAATGTTCAAACCGAAATTGAATATGATCCGGTAACTGGTGAGTATGTAATTAAAGAAAAGGTGGGAGGCATTGATATAAGGCCTTCAAGTTCCATGTCGTCTGAAGAATTCAAAAATTTCACTAAAAGTAATTCCATCCAGGACTATTGGATAGAACAACGAAAAGCAAATAACCAGGGAAGTGCTAATGATAATTTTTTGGATAAATACCTAAATCCAAAGCTCAACGTAAAAATTAAAGGGTTTGATAAAATTTTTGGCAGCAATGTTATCGATATTAAACCCCAGGGTTCGGCAGAACTGATATTTGGGGTAAATATTTCGAAAATTGAAAATCCAACCCTGCCAATTAACCTGCAAAGAAGTATAACATTTGATTTTGATATGAAAATTCAAATGGGGGTGACTGGTAAAATTGGTGAAAAAATGCAGGTAGGCATTAACTACAACACCGAAGCCCAGTTTGATTTCGAAAACCAAACCACCATTACCTATACAGGCGATGAGGATGAAATAATCCAAAGTATTGAGGCAGGAAACGTTTCATTGCCTCTTACGGGAACCTTAATTACTGGCAGCCAAAGTTTGTTTGGTCTGAAAACAGCCTTGCAGTTTGGAAAATTAAGGGTGACCAGTATTTTTTCTCAGCAAAAATCCGAGTCATCTACCATTACCGTTGAAGGTGGTGCTCAAACCAAAGATTATGAGATAGATGTAAGCGAATACGAATCGAATAAGCACTTTTTTCTGGGGCATTATTTCAAAGACAATTATGATCGGGCACTTCAAAACTTGCCTGTTATTGCCTCCGGTATCAATATCACCAGAATTGAGGTTTGGGTAACTAATAAAACGGGTAATTTCGAGAATTCACGAAACATTGTCGGTTTTATGGATTTGGCTGAAGGAAACAGTGCAAATATTTATAGGGATGGTTTTGTTACTCCTAACTCACTTGCTTTTCCTAGCAACGATGCCAACAACTTGTATTCAAATATGAGTAATTCTTACTCGTCTATCCGGGATATTAACTTAATAAGTAGCACCTTAGGTGGGATACCCGATTTTGAGCCAATTATTGATTATGCAAAAATTGAAAATGCCCGGTTATTATCGGCCAATGAGTACACCATTCATCCTAAGTTAGGATACATTTCGTTAAATTCACCATTGAATGATGATGAGGTGCTTGCTGTGGCCTACGAATATACTGTAGGAGGCCGAACTTATAAAGTAGGTGAGTTCTCAAATGGAGGAATTACTGCACCTTCCACTTTAATTTTGAAGTTAATTAAAGGGCCTTCAATGCAACCATACATTCCTGCCTGGGATTTGATGATGAAAAACGTGTATTCGATTGGTTCTTATCAGATTAACAGTGAGGATTTTAGGTTAAGCGTTCTTTATAACGATGATAAAACTGGAACAACTGTTAATTATATTGATGTAGGAGACATTAAAGGCACTCCATTACTGAAAGTAATGAATCTCGACCAATTAAATTCACAACTCGATCCGCAGGCTGACGGTTATTTTGACTTTATCGATAAATTGACCATCAATGCTTCTAATGGGCGAATTTACTTTCCTGTAAGAGAGCCATTTGGCTCTTATTTGCGCGACAAAATCAATGATATTGATGCCGATAAATATGTATTTGAAGAACTTTATGATTCTACTCAAAGCAAAGCCCAGCAATTGGCTGAAAAAAGTAAATTTATTTTAAAAGGGAGCTACAAATCAAGTGGTGGTTCAGATATTTCGTTAAATGCTTTTAATATACCCGAAGGTTCTGTAAAGGTTTCGGCAAATGGAGCTGAACTAAATGAAGGTACGGATTATTTGGTTGATTATAATTTAGGGCGGGTTACTATTTTAAACCATGGACTTTTGGAGTCGGGCACACCCATTAAAATATCACTGGAAAATAACAGTCTTTTCAACATCAACCGAAGAACATTATTAGGTACCCACCTTGATTATGTTATCTCTGAAAACTTTGCTTTAGGTGGAACTGTTTTGCACTTGTCTGAAAAGCCACTAACCAATAAAGTAAATATTGGTAACGAACCCATTTCAAACACCATTTGGGGGGTTGACGGAAGGTACAGCACCGAAGTCCCATTCCTTACAAGGTTAATTGACGGCCTTCCTTTCGTTGAAACCAAAGAACCCTCAACAATTGAAGTAAGTGGGGAGTTTGCACACTTAATCCCCGGACACTCGAGAATCATTGGTGAAAATGGTAATGCTTACATTGATGATTTTGAAGGTTCTAAAACTTCCATTGATTTAAAAGCGCAGTACGAGTGGGCATTGGCCAGTACACCAAAGGGGCAAAGTGATTTATTCCCTGAAGGAGAAATCGATAGTCTTTCAAATGGTTTTAACCGTGCTAAATTGGCCTGGTACAATGTAAATACTGATTTATTAAGGAATACTTCAGCCACTCCACCCAATGTTACAGTTGACGATCAATCCAATCATTTTGTGAGGGAAGTCCCTGAAAAAGAGATATTTCCATTTAAAGAAAGCATAACAGGTTATCCAACCATTTTGAATGTTTTTAACGTAGTGTTTTATCCTAACGAAAGAGGACCTTATAACTACGATGTTGAGCCTACCAATTACTCAAGTGGGGTGAGGCCCGATGGAACATTGGCTAACCCGGAAACCCGATGGGGAGGTATTATGCGCGATTTGCAGACCAACGATTTTGAAGCCTCAAACATTGAATACATTGAATTTTGGATGATGGATCCTTTTGTGTATAATCAAGATCATGATGGTGGAGATTTGTATTTTAACCTAGGTTACATTTCGGAGGACATTTTAAAAGATGGGCGAAAAAGTTTTGAAAATGGCCTGCCTACTACAGCAAATGTTGAGCTGGTAGATACAACCCGATGGGGTAGGGTGCCTATTCAGCAATCTTTAGTTCCTGCATTTGACAATGATCCAACTGCACGAACCTATCAGGATATTGGTTTTGATGGTTTATCGGATGCAGAAGAAGCTTCTTTTTTCAGGAATTATATAACCAGAATACAAAGTGTGGTAACTGATGCAAATGCCAGGAGAAAGGTGGTGAATGACCCTTCTGGTGATAACTATCATTTTTTTCGAGGAAGTGATTATGATGCGGCTCCTAATTTTTCCATAATGGACAGGTACAAAGATTTTAATGGTCCGGATGGGAATTCACCAACTGCTTCGCAATCACCTGAAAGCTACCCTACTTCGGCAACCTTAATGCCTGATGTTGAGGATATTAATCAGGACAACACCTTGAACGAAGAAGAAGCCTATTTTCAATACCATGTACGCTTAGATCCGGATAATCTTGGTGACGAAAATAGTGTAGGCAATAACTTTATTACTGATGTAGTTACAAGCACAGTTACATTAAAAAACAAGGATGTTGAAACCGTAAGATGGTACCAGTTTAAAATACCCATTGATGAATGGGAGTCAAAACATGGGCCTATTTCCGACTTTCGTTCCATTCGATTTATCAGGATGTTTATGCGTGGTTTCACTGATACCATTGTTACCCGTTTTGCAAAATTAGACCTGGTACGTAGCGAATGGCGCGATTATGAGGGTGGTATTCGCGAAGGAGCTGAGGGAACCACTACCCCTCAGCCAGAAGTTGAAGGTTTTGATATTTCGGTGGTTAGTATTGAAGAAAATGGCAAACGTTCACCCATTAATTATGTGTTGCCTCCGGGAATTTCAAGAGTAACAGACCCAACTAATCCATACCTTGTTCAGCTTAATGAGCAATCCATTGAATTTAAGGTGACTGATTTGAGCGATGGCGAGTCTGTTGCTGCTTATAAAAACCTGAACCTTGACATGAGGCAGTACAAAAAATTGCAAATGGAGGTGCATGGTGAAAAAAATGACATAACTGATGACTTGCAGGATGGTCAATTATCTGTTTTCTTACGAATGGGTTCCGATTACAAAGAAAACTACTACGAAGTTGAAATTCCTTTAAAGCTAACAACTGAATATAGGGTTTTTGATAATGAATCAGATGCTGACAGAAGGATTGTGTGGCCGGAAGAAAACCGCTTTGATTTTGAGTTGGAATTGCTCCAACTAGTAAAACAACGGAGAAATAATGCAATGCGTCAACCAGGGACAAACACTGCAATTACTTCGGTTTATACCGACCCGGAACTATTTGATGGCAAGATGCGGATTTCTGTTGTTGGAAATCCGAATTTAAGTAATGTTAAAACTATAATGTTGGGTATACGTAACCCCGATCAACAAAGGGACGATAATTCTGCATTAGATGATGGCTTTCCCAAATCGGGGATTGTATGGTTTAACGAATTGCGTTTAACTGATTTTAGAGAGAAAGGCGGATGGGCTGCTAACGGGCTGGTAAAGACCAAGTTAGCCGACCTGGGTAATGTCACCGTATCAGCACATCGAAGCACAGCAGGGTTCGGTAGCCTCGATTCGAAAATTGACGATCGCCAAAAGGAGGATATTTTTCAGTACGATGTTTCTTCAAATATTGAGTTGGGCAAGTTTTTTCCTTCAAAGCACAGGGTAAGGATACCGGTTTATTTTGGGTTTTCGGAGAATATGAAAACACCTGAATACAACCCGCTCGACCCAGATATTTTATTAAAAACAACCCTGAGTGATCCTGAAATATCATCGGAGGAAAAAGACTCTATCAGAAAAATTGTTATTGACTATACAAGGCGTAAAAGTATTAACAT
This sequence comes from Bacteroidales bacterium, assembly GCA_050291445.1. Lineage (GTDB taxonomy): Bacteria > Bacteroidota > Bacteroidia > Bacteroidales > NBLH01 > NBLH01. The sequence goes on from JBNKJW010000007.1 coordinate 16,073, forward strand.
TACCAACCTGAAAATTGAAGGTGATCCGGAAAAATTAAAAGGTAAGAAAAAACCTTTTTACCACATTTCTAATTTTTCTACCAGCTTTTCGTATAATGAGTTGTATTCCAGGAATATAAAAACAGAATACAACATTCAGCGGAACTATGCTGGCTCGTTTTCGTATGTGTTTAACAACCGCCCAAAAGCTTTTGAGCCATTTAAAAAAGTTAAATTTCTGAATAAAAAAGCATTCAGGCTTATAAAGGATATGAATGTTTATCTGGGGCCCTCAATGGTTTCTTTCAGAACAGATATGGTAAGGAGGTATCAGCAAAGTCTGGTAAGGGACATTACCCAGGAAAACTCATTGATTGAACCTACTTACAAAAAAGATTTTACCTGGAACAGAAATTATGATCTGAAATACAGCCTGACAAAAAATTTGAAGCTCGAATACAGTGCAGTAAACCGTGCAAGAATAGACGAACCAGTGGGGATCATGGATAAAGATGATCCAAGCTACAGGGCTAAAAGAGATACTATTTGGCAAAACATACTTGATGGTGGGCGAAATATTAATTATAACCATACCATTAATGCCAGCTATACAATTCCTATTAATAAACTGCCACTGTTGGGCTGGACAAATGCAACTGCCAGGTATAAAGCTTCTTATGATTGGACTGCCAGTCCGCAGACTGCAGATACCATTCAGTTAGGAAACACTTTATCAAATTCTAACACCATTAATTTAACCACATCGTTAAACTTTAGCAAATTATACAGTAAAGTACCTTTTATTAAGAACATTAATGACAAATTGAAGCGAGGTGGGCAAGCTAATAAAAAATACAAGGATGTAAAATATACAAGAGAAAATGTACGATTAAAAGATGGGGTGGCTAAAAGCATTATTCATAATTTACAAACTGAAGATGTAAAAATAAAAGTAACCGATGAAGACGGCAACGAAGTTGATGGTGAGTTAATTATTTTAAGTAATAAAAAGGTGAAGTTTAGAGCAAAAGGAAACTTCGATAATACTAATATTGAAATTACTGGCAAAAAGGAAATTAAGCCCGGCTTTTTAAAAGCAATTGGCGAAGGAATTGTAAATATTGCCACCAGCCTTAAAACTATTTCAATTACTTATTCCGAAACAAGTGGTACGTTGCTTCCTGGATATCTTCCAACCACCAGATACAGTGGTTTAAATGAGTACAAAGATAGCGTTGGGGTTTCGCGATGGGCGCCGGGCATCCCATTTGCATTGGGCTGGCAGGATACGGATTTTGGCTATAATGCCTACAACAAATATGACTGGGTAACAAAGGACCCATTACAAACATCGCCCTATCAGATGACCTTTACTCAGAATATTGCAGTAAGAGCGAGCCTTGAACCTTTAAAAGGGTTAAAAATAGATCTTTCTGCTACCAGAAGCTTTTCAAAAAACAGGAATGAATACGATTTAAGTAATCGGAATGAAAAATATTTTACTGGTAATTTTTCCATGTCGTACATGATGCTAAATACTGCTTTCTGGAAGTTTGGTGAGAATTATTCATCCGAAGCTTATGAAAATTTCAAGGACTATAGAATAGAAATTGCTCAGCGATTGGCTGAAAAAAGAAATGAGGCACGATTAGCATCAAGCCCTGATTATGATATTGAGCAATCCAATTATGATCCTGAATCTGGAATGCCGCTGAATGATGGGTACCCGAATGGTTATGGACCAACCTCACAAGAGGTAATGATACCTGCATTTTTGGCTGCCTATGCCGGAAGATCGCCGAGTAAGGTTGAAACATCGCCATTTCCTAAAATTCCATTACCTAACTGGCGGATAACTTATGATGGATTATCTGAGATTGATTTGGTGAAACGCTTTATAAAAAATATCAACCTTAGCCATAGTTATAATTCAAGTTACAATGTGGGTTCTTATGAAACAAATGCCGATTATAATTGGTACGATGTGGCTTATGATGGTTACAGTTGGGCAAGGGATGAGGTGAAAGGCTTATTTGTTCCTGAACAGCAAATAAATTCTGTAACATTAACTGAGGCATTTAACCCCTTAATTAGTGCCGATATTACCTGGATTAACAACCTGAACTCAAAGTTTGAATTTAACAAAGGTAGGACAATGACGCTTAGTTTTTCAAATAACCAGGTGGTAGATCTCATTAGTAAAGAATATATTATTGGTTTAGGTTACCGCTTTGATCAGCTCCCTATCATAATAAAAACTGGTAAGGGGCAACAAAAGTTCCAAAGTGATTTAAACCTGCGAGGAGACTTATCCATAATGGACATGTTAACAATAATAAGAAAGGTTGAAGAGGGGGTGGATCAGATAACTGCAGGACAAAAAGCCGTGTCGCTAAAACTTTCGGCTGATTATGCCTTAAATGAGCGATTTAATTTAAGGTTGTTTTACGATCATGCCATCACCACACCTCGAATATCCACATCGTTTAAGAATTCAAATA
>JBNKJW010000008.1:0-11471 GCA_050291445.1 Bacteroidales bacterium
ATATTCACACAGTTTGAATTAATTTTTAGCAGAAATTGCAACAAATTTTTGAAGGACTATCGGGATAGTTCTAGAAAAATTGGTGTAATTTATGCAAAAATTAATCAAATCTAATAAAAATTCGGAACTGCGAAGCAGTCACCGGAGGTAATCACACCATCTCTGCACTAAAAATCCCTCAAAATAGCCTGCTATTCTTTCTGCATTTTTAGCACATATCTGGTACAATTCCGAATTTCTGTGTTGAATATTTTATGTCGAACTCAGGTTATTATATTTTGCTGGCAAATGTAAAAATAAATATACTTATTGATGAATATTTTCGTTTTCAATCAGTATATTCTAAATTAAGTTTGTTAAGCTTTAGTTTGATTTATATTTTTAAAACACAGATATTCATTAAAACCTGAGTCATGAAAAAAACACGAATTATCTTATCAATGCTTGCACTTATTGTATGCTCTTCTATTAGTGCGCAAACTGTAAAAATTAAAGAAGTACCAAAAACAATTGACGATTTTGTATCACTTCGTAATAAAATTGCAACAACCCCCGAAGGTGGCTGTGCCATTTTTATGTTGGCGCTTAAAATATACACCGATGACCCTAAATTTGGAAAGCAGTGCCTTGTGGTAGCAGCTGATAGAAACAGTTTACGGGAAGGAAATATTTATAAAGGTCATGAGTTACTAAAAGCTGATATGGACCTTATAAAACGACAAATTATAAATAAAGACAGAAAATTACCAAATTCATACATAAAAGGTTCCAGTCCCGAGAATAATTACAAAGTGAAACTTCCATACACATTTGAATTTATGAGTAACCCAAGTAGCGGTGATGCAGCAACAGGAACCTACAAAATTTTTGTAAAATGTTCAGGTGCCGATAGTCCACGACCAATTTCCTTACAAAAAAATAACAGGGGCTATTGGAAAGCAACTTCCTGGAGTAGTGTGCTGGTGGGCATTAAAAAACCACCGGTTGATGATGATATTTAATGGATGACTGATAAATATTGATTAACCAATAATAACTTATGATTGTTGGATACTTTGGAAAATGGCAAAACCCTAATGGCTGATTGAGAATTGGCATAGATTTTCCTTCGCCAAATCAACAAAAAAGTGTATGAATATTTCGCAAATCGTTTTAAATAAATTACATTTGCGCAAATTTTTAGCAAACATCTTATAGCAAATTATGAGTAAGAAGAAAAGAAAAGAACAAGCTCCTGATAATATTGAAGCTGTAGAAAGCGTACTTAGCCGTTCGGAACAGTTTATTGAAGATAACCAGAAAAAACTAACTACAGTTGTTTTAGTTATTGTGGCTATTGTTGGTATTTATTTAGCCTATCAAAAATGGTATTTAAAACCGCTCGAAGAAGAAGCTAACTCTCAAATGTTTGTTGCAGAACAATATTTCGAAAGGGATTCTTTCAATCTTGCACTTAACGGAGACCTTAATTATCCTGGATTTCTTGAAATAATTGACGATTATTCAGCCACCAGTGCAGCTAACCTTGCTAATTATTATGCAGGTGTTTCTTATTTGCATTTAGGACAATTTGAAGATGCAATTGAATACCTTTCTGATTTTGATGTCGATGATGAAACACTTAAGCCCATGTCGTTGGGTGGAATTGGTGATGCATACATGGAGCTGAAGGATACCAAAAAAGCAATAGATTATTACATAAAAGCAGGAACTTACAACGAAAACGAGTTTGTAAGCCCAATATACTTGCTTAGGGCGGGCCAGGCATTGGAAAGCATTGATGATTACGAAGGTGCTTTGAAGCAATACAATTTAATTAAAGAAAAATACAAGAATTCAGCTGAAGGCAGAGTAATTGAAAAATATATTGCCAAGGCAGAATTGTTGGCAAAAAAGTAAAAAATAAAGTAGTAACTTTACATTAAAGACTTTTCATATTAATGGAAAGTCTTTTTATTTTCCAGTGTTGTCGGCTGCTGAATTTTGGATGCTAAGTCTGTTGGGGCACCGAATCACTAATTTCTAATATCAAATTTCTAAAATATGGCAACAAGTTTAAAAAACTTATCAGAATATGATGCCTCAAAAATGCCCAATGCTACCGATTTTAAGATTGGGATAGTTGTTGCAGAATGGAACCCTGAAGTCACTAACTCTCTGTGCAATGGTGCTTGTAAAACCCTGGTGAAAAATGGAGTAAGCGAAGAAAACATTGCAATTTCATACGTGCCCGGAACTTTTGAATTAACGCTTGGTGCCCAGCTAATGGCCGAAAACAATGCTTTTGATGCACTCATAGTGCTTGGGTGCGTAATTCAAGGCGAAACCAGGCATTTCGATTTTATTTGCCATGGAGTAACGCAAGGTATTACAGAGCTGAACATTAAGTACAACATGCCCTTTGTATTTGGCGTGTTAACTACTGATAATCAGCAACAAGCACTCGACAGGGCAGGAGGGAAGCACGGCAATAAAGGTGATGAAGCTGCCTACACTGCTTTAAAAATGATTGATTTACAAAGAAAATTAAAAAGTGGGATACAGGTGTGAGTATTCAATAAAATTATAGGCCATTAGGGTATATGAGAACCCTACAGGCCTATAATTTTGAACAAGTTTTTACAATGCCCCTATATTTTTCCCATCTTTTCCTTTTTTATAGGCCGGAGAACTTGTTTTTAAAGAATAATCACCCTTTATTACATTGGTAAAATCTGGCGCTTTGCCCAACATATTGTTTCCAACATCAATAATTTCGGTGGGGAGTTGATCTCCTTGCACAAGAGAATAGGAAATTGTTGGTTGACTTCCCCCATTGATATAAAATGCATTTATCGATTGCCAGATAATAGTATTTGTAATAGTAGGTGATGAATTAGTATTACATTCAATGGCATATTCATAATTCATAATTGTTAAATTACTTAATTTTGGCGAAGACTCTTCTTTGCAGTTAATTGCTGTCCATCCATTATTTACAAACAGGCAATTTTCAACAGTACCATTTGATGCATGAAAAGAAATAGCTCCTGTTGCATTATCACCATCAATTACACCTCTAATATAATAGGTGTACTCAAATAGACAGTATTTTATCAGGTTATCTTTCTCCTCGGTTTTAATATGGATATTTCCCCAATTTCCTGAATTACCATCACGTGTAAATTTTATTAATTTACCTGGTTTACCAATTGCTTCAATTTTACCATTAACCCTCAAAAAACCCAAATCAAAATCGTCGTTTTTCTTGGTATCAAAAGAATAATCTCTATTGGTACCGGTTTTAAACCTAACTTCAACTCCCGGCTTAATTTTTAAGGTTTTTCCTTTTGGTATAATCGCTTCACCTTCAATAATATATGGCGATTTTCCTTTTTTCCATGTTCCATATACCTCTTGTTGATCTTTAATTGTGGTTTGTGCACTTAAGCTTGAGCAAACGAATAAAAAAGTAATTAAAAATAATATTTTACGCATAATTTAAAATTTAATTAACAACTCATTGCTATTAAGTTACTAATAATTTAAAATGCATGATGAAAATTTTGACAATTAGCCTAAATGTTTTCAAAAAGGCTAATTTGTCAGGTGACGACACCTGACAAGTGCACCAGCCAGGTGTTGTCAACTAGCTAATTGCCAGAAATATCAAATATGACTTAACACTAGATTCCGAAATGGTTTAGTAAAAAAGAAGTTAAGATTGAAAGTAGTTTGCTCTATTCCTCTTCATTTGAACGTTTAATTTCATCAAGTTCTTCTTTGAACATATCACGCTGAATTTCTGAATTTTCCTTTAGAATCTCTATCTGGCCCGACAGGTTGTCGGCAATTTCGGCATTGGTTTGCGCCGAGTTATTAATCTCAATCATACCAATATTAATTTGGGTAATCCCATCTCTTTGGCCTCTTAGGTCTTCGGTAATTTTATCAATAGTATTTCTGGTTTTTTCAGAACTATCAACAATTGCTTTTAAGTAATCCCCCGCCTGGTCGGATATTGAACTTCCCTCGTTTACCAGGCTAATGATATCTTTGGCAGCCACCTGGCTTCTTTCTGCAAGCTTTTTAACCTCTGCAGCTACAACAGTAAAGCCTCTGCCAGCTTCACCAGCTCTTGCTGCTTCAATGGCTGCATTCAAAGCTAAAAGATTGGTTTGCCGGGCAATTTCCTCAACAATTATAATTCTTGAGGCAATATCTTTTATCGACAGAATTACCCTTTTCAAAAGTCGGTTACTTCGCCTTACCACCATTACAAGTTCAGTGGTAATTTCAGAAACCTCCTCTGCGTGCATTGTATTTTGTATTGTCGATTCAGAAATTCTTTCAACCGTATCATGTATTTCTTTCACACTACTGGCCTGAACATTAGAACTGGAGTTAAGGTTTTCTGTAAGGGCGGTAATTTCTTTGCTCATTTCAAGCATTGTATCCGAAGTGGCAGCTATTGAATTAAAAGCGTCGTAGGCCTTGTTTTTTTGTTCAATAAAGTCATGAAAACGTTGATCTGCATACAAAACGGTGCTTTTGGTAATTTTTGAGGCAATAATTAATATGGCACTAACAATAATTGTTGCAAATTCATAATTAAGAATAGCTGTGATGGTATAATCATCTATTTTTTCGTTGATAAAATAGTTTATTAGAACAAATAGTACTGCCCCAAGCATAATTGTTAATGTATTGATTATAAGCATTCTTACGGTGTTAAATAAAATACCCAAAACTAAAAATGCCAATAAAAAATACATTTCGCCAACGAATTCTTCAATTCTGTTTTCCGAAGGTAAAATGAGAATTAAAAATATATGCAGAAGTATTAATGAGAGTGTGAAAAAATTTCCTGCCAGGATAAATTTTCCTTTTTTTACAAGTAATAGGTTTGTAACTAAAACAAAGAAAACTATTATGTTGGCAAAGTAGCTTGCATGTTCAACATTTAGACCAATAGCAAAAATGTAAATCGAGTTAATAATACACCCCAAAAGGTTAACCAAAACAAAAGCTTTAGCTTTTTGTTGGGTTATGAATTTTTCCTTTTTATACTTTGCTAAAAAAAATTCTAAAACAAATTTAATTAATTTCGAAAAGTCCAGTTTTATTCTCAGCTTTTTTGCCATTCGAAATGCCTTTTATCTTATACTTTAAATATAAATTGCAACAAAGATAGTTATTTGATAATTATTCCTATTAAGTCGTTGATTAAAGATCAGGGCAATCGCTTTTAAAATATTTACAAATTAGGCTGAATTATCTTGGCCTTTCAGGCCGATTTTAAATGCGATTGCCCTGGATTAAAGATAAAAATTATTAGAGCTATTACAAAATAGATTAAAAAATTGAAAAGTAATAAGAGAAAAGCCTCTGCAATTATTTTTTTGTGTAATTTTGTACCATGGGATTTGCAGAAAGAAACAACAAAACAATCATTGTAGCTTTGGTGCTTCTGGGAATCTTTCTTTTTCCAATCGTTTATAATCCCTTACACCATCTTTTTGTCAAGCACTTTCATTATACAACAACAGAGGTTTCAAAAATTGATTCTTTCCATAATTCCTGCAAGCTTGATGATTTTAGTTTAGATAAATCATCTGATATTGAGCTAGTTAGCTGTTTTATTGATGTTTTTATTAAGAGCAGAAACCAACTTTGGGAGATTGAGGTAATTTTTTTGGCTTATCATAATTTTGTTTTTTTACTACGGGCACCACCCGGTCATTGCGCTTATTAAAATTTTCTTCCCAAAATGAAGTATTTCTCACATTATGTTTAACAATTATGCAGTAGTTTAAAGCTTTGATTATTTTCTCTAAATAACAGATTGCTTCGTCCTCGTATCTCGTCTTCGCAACGACTCCATTAATCGTTTTGCTCCCCGATGTTTAGGGCAGGCAATGAGAGTAGTTCTGAGAGGGTATGACAATGGAACTCCGAAGGCCTCAGGGTAGCTAATCTTTTTTGGTGTAAATAATTAAATAAACACTTTATATAATTGATTGGTCAGTTGTTTGCTAGTTGATTTTAAAATTGGCTAACGGATAGGATTGGAAGCTCGAAGTCACAAGTTGGAAGAAAAGAGCGATAAGTTTTCAATTCTTCCAATCTCGGTCTCCAGACTTCAAACCTAAAGATTTATAAACAAACAATTTTAGGTTAGTGGCAAACAACCGCACAATAGTTTATATTTTATTAGTATTAAAAACCATAAAAATAAGCGATGAAAAAATATATTTTTAGTATTGCGTTAATTTGCATGGCTGTGTTTAGCCATGCACAAGTTCAATTTTCGGGCTTTATAAAAGATAAAGTTGATACACAGCCTATCGTGGGCGTAAATGTTTACATTTCTGAATTAAGTAAGGGAACAGTTACAGATTCATTAGGTTTTTTTAAGTTTGATAAACTTCCAGTTGGTCATTTTCATGTGCAGTTTTCGTTTATAGGTTATTCTACAAAAGTTGAACATCTAAATTTTTCTGATGAAAATGTAACACTTAACATTGAACTTGACAAAGTAGTTATTCAGTCTCAGGAAGTTGTTGTTTCAGGCGGAGGATATATGAGCCAACATGAAAATGCCATAAAAATTGAAACCATCAATTCAAATGAAATCAGTGAACTCAACAACATTTCTTTTATTCAGTCTTTGTCGAGCATAGCAGGTGTTGATTTAATTAGCAAGGGGCCAGGAGTGGCAAGCCCTGTAATTCGTGGTTTGTCGCTTTCAAATGTGCTGGTTTTGAACAACGGCATTCGGCTAGAGAATTTTCAATTCTCTGAAAATCATCCATTTATAATCGATGAGTACGGGATTGAAAAGGTTGAAATAATAAAGGGTCCTGCTTCACTATTATATGGATCGGATGCAATTGGCGGCGTTATCAACCTTATTAGAGAAAGAAATGAACAGAATGGGAAAATAGCTGGCGATGTAAACACCGTTTACTATTCAAATACCAATGGTTACCAGGGGAATTTTGGATTTAAAGGATCGAAAACGATATTTTCTTTGGATTAAGGGCAGGTACAAAGTCGCATGAAGACTATACAGATGGGAGAGGAGAAGTGGTTCCTAACTCCAGGTTTAATGAACGTGGGCTTAAATTAAATACAGGTATAAATAAAAGCTTTGGAGAATTTGCTCTGTATTATGACTATAATCGGATGAAATTGGGAATGACACTTGATAATGCAATTCCTCTTATCACATCCAATTCCAGGACTAACGAATATTGGTTTCAAGACTTGACTAATCATTTAATAACACTTAAAAATACAGCGTTCATCAATGAGTTTAAACTGAAGCTTAATGTTTCTTACCAATTGAATACCAGGAAATTACAAGAGTCTGCTGTAGCCGATGAGCATACCGAAGTGCATATGCAGTTGAATACATTTTTTTGTGAACTAAAAGTTTATGTTCCAACGAGTAAAAAACAGGACTTAATTTTTGGTTTTCAGGGAATGAATAAGCAAAATGAAAATTTTGATGCGCCTGTTCATGTTCTGCCCGACTTTACCAGTCATGATTTCTCCGTATATAGCTTATATCAGCGCGACTTTGGTGGTCGTATCCATTTTCAGGGCGGTTTGCGTTACGATTTACGTAACATTATTATTCCTGAACAGAAAAAAACCGCTCACAGTCATGAGGACGGGCATGAAGAAGAACCAGAAGAACTAATGCCTGATTTAAGAAAAGAATATTCGAATTTTTCAGGCTCTATTGGTGCTACTTTTGAATTAACCGACCATATTTTGCTAAGAGCTAATTATGCATCGGCCTACCGCACGCCAAATATAGCGGAATTAAGTCAGGATGGCATGCACGGAAACAGGTACGAACAGGGAGACCGAAATCTTCTTTCACAGAGGAGCAATGAGATTGATTTGAGCTATCATGCGCATACAAAATATATAACCTTTGATATTGCAGGTTTTTACAACCGTGTTGATAATTATATCTATTTATCGCCTACAGCAGATACTTTGGATGATGGCGACCAAATATTTCGATATATGCAAAAGGATGCCCATTTGTATGGGATTGAAACCGGATTTAGTGTTAAACCATTTTCGTTTTTTCAGGTAAAGCTAAGTTATGCTTATTTAGTAGGTGAAAAACTGGATGGCGAAGCACTTCCATTTATACCTCAGAATAAAATAAAGAGTGGTATTATATTAACTCACAGTAAGTTGTATTTTTTGAAAGATATCAATTTCTCCGTTTCGGGAAATTATGCATTTGAACAAAACAACCCTGCCCTTTTTGAAGCAAAAACAAGTGATTATTTCTTATTAAATGCATCATTAGGGTTTACAGTTCCAGTGTTTAAACAAGCACTAAAATTCAGTTGTAATGTCCATAACTTATTGGATACAGCGTATTATGATCATCTTTCAACACTCAAAACATTGGGTTACCATAACATGGGAAGGAGTTTTAGTATTTCAATGGGGCTTGTGTTTTAAACTAAATCATTCAGAAATTTACAATTATTTAAGAAAAAATGAGGCGCTTTGAATAGTTTAAGAAGCCATTAGACATTGGTCACTGGGCATTTGACTTAATGCCCAGTGACCAGCTAAACCTTCCGGTATGCCCGGTTTCTGAGCTTATCGAAGCAGTAACTGACAGCGCTTTTTATATTTCCTCTACACTATCATCAGGCAGCCACCCAACCTTTCCATCGCTTAGTTTAATCTCTTTCCAGCCTTTTGAGCGGCCTATAATAGTAACTTTCAATCCTTCGTGAATAATAAAAAGCTCGGTGCCATTATCATTAGGCGCACTTTTAACAGTTACTGCAGGACTAAAAACAATGGCGCTGTTGTGCTGGGTAACGTTTTGTTTTTGCTTTCCTGCACTGTAAAATGTTAATATTGAAATAAATATAGCTATAATGCTAATATAAAACGAAAGTTTACGCAGCATCAAAAACTTGGTAAATAAGAAGGTAATTACGCCTGCCAAAAATAAAACAAAGCAAAAAATACTAATTATAGACCAGGCTTTTTCAGAAAATATGCTAATAAAACTCTTTGCCCACTTCACTAAAAAGAATTCGGGTACCGTTTCAATTTTATCTTGAACAAAGCGTTGGCTGTATTCAAGGTTAGTTAGTACATTTTCATTGTCGGGCATTAATAGTTTTGCACGTTCATAGTTAAGAATGGCCGATTTGTAATCCTCAACCCGGTAATATGAATTGCCTAAATTATAGTATAATTCACCAGCGCTAAAGCCTGAATTCACAAGCTTTTGATAAATTTCAGCAGCTTGTTCAAAATCACTTTCGTTGTATGCCTTATTGGCCTGCTCCAGTAAAAAATAATCATCGTCAGTTTGAGCAGTTAAATTGGTAAATGTGCTAAACAAAAGCACAAAAACCAGCGTTGTATTATTAGCTAATATAGATAGGATATTTCTCATTGTTTATAGCCTTATGTGTTTGATTAACATTTAGTTATCAGTGCTTGTTAAGATAAAACATTAACCAGTTTATTAATCACCTGGCGTGCTTTATCATAATCTTGCTCCATTTGGTTTTCAATCGAAGCCGGAGCATATTTGGCAAATTCGCAATTGTCAATTATTTCAACAAAGTTGTTAATGATATTTTCGTCAATGTTCCTTTTAATTAGTGTTTCCTTTACCGTATTGCGCGATAAATCAGCCATAGGAATATTCAATTTATCACTTAAATAACCCCATAGCGCCCTTATAACTTCATCATAAAATGCTTCTTTGTTGGCTTCTTTTAAGAAACCTGCAGCCACTTTTAAGCGTTTTTTTGATATTTTATTGGCTTTTTTGTTTTTCTGCAAGGCAATATTGCTGTTTTGCTTAATTTTCTTTCTTAATACAATAATTGTGACCATGGCAATAACAAAAGCGACGATATAGAACAGGTAAAATGTCATGCTGCCAAAAAAAGTTGTTCCTTTTTTTGATAACTCAAATCTGTTATCAACAATATGTCTGATATCCGAACCAATTGCCTGAACCTCTTCTTTACTCAAACCTTCGCTGCTTGTAAACAATTGGCTATTATCTCCCTTTTCTACCTCAAACTTTAATTTTTTAGCTGTAAGTACTTTGTATTTTTTAGACCGAATGTCGAAATAACTAAATTCAATGGGTGGAATGGTATAACTGCCAGGTTCGCGTGGCACAACAAGATATTCGAAAACCTTACTGCCTCTTGCTCCTGCAGCAGTATTTTTTATATTATTGCTAATTTTAGGATCAAAAATCTCAAAACTTGCAGGAAAATTAATTTTTATCTTGTCCACAATTTGCATGTTACCATTGCCTGAAACAGTTACTTTCATGGTAATACTCTCGTTGCTTTTTAACTCGTTTCTATCAACTGTGACGTTAAATTTAAAGTCAGAACCTACGGCACCAGTAAATGAAGCTGGTTTATTACCAGGCAATGGCAGAACTTTTATTGTTCTTGGCCGGCTACGCAATTTTTTTGGTACATCTTTGTAAATATCAACCAGTTCGCCAAAAAAGTTTCTCCGCTGCCCTGCTTTTTCCTTTATTATGCAATCAACCTCAAAGGGGTCAATTTTAATATTGCCACTTTTTTGAGGAAATAAAATACTTTTACGTAGTAATACCGAGCCATAAACCTTATTTTTCACCTTTTCCCTTTGAAGTTGAGGCCTGGTTGGAACTTCAATATCTTGCAACCAAAAACCGGTGAACGAAGGAAATTTGTAGTCATTTAAGGAACTTAAACCAGCTCGGTCATATATTTTCAGGGTAGCAATCAGCTGTTCACCTTGGTACACTGTTGTTTTATTTAAGTTAATACTGGCAAAAATATCATTACTATTTTCACTCTTTATAACATTACCATCAACGCTTTGGTTGGTATTGGTGGTAGAACTTCCTTTGACAACTTCAATGCTTAAAGCGTTTGATTCATAGGTAGTTCCATTAACTGTAATTTTTGCTTTACCAATAGAAAAAGTCCCTTCTTTTCTTCCCTGGATAATGTATGAATAAGTGTTTGAAATAGCTTGCGAGGTTTTTCCATTGATGATTTGAAAGCTTGTACTTGTTTGCGTACTGGGCCCAGCCAAAACTGCAAAATTGCTTAAATCCGGTGGCACAAAATTAGAACCATTTGCATTAACAGTATAATTAAGCCTGAAATTTTCGCCAAGCTCAACTACCTTATTTGCAGAAGCCTTAAAGGTAACCTGAGCATTTAAAAAATTTCCCAGGAAACTTACTAATATTATCGTTGTCAAAAACTTCTTCACGAGTTTATGTTTTAGTTTTATATTATTTTAGCTACTACTATCACAATTCCGCAGGAAAAACACTCTGTTTTAACTATAACATTTTGCGCCTACGGTTTTGGCTTTGCCCTTTTATCCCGGCGCTTCGCACCGGGCTATTGCTAGCACCCCTTTGGGGTTTTTACTTTAGTTACAATAAAAATAGGAAC
>JBNKJW010000009.1:0-4909 GCA_050291445.1 Bacteroidales bacterium
GAGATCATAGCGCGAACTACGTAAAGCGTCCTTCAACTAAATTAATGCGACCACTTTCTTTCGTTCTCTCAAATAACTAACTCGTACAATTTGTTTTTGGTATTCTTTAAAAAGAAAAAAGTTGGATTCTTACATTTTTCAATATTTACCTTGGATTTTCTCATTTTTTATTGGATTCTTGCAATTTTGATTAATATTTACCTTGGATTTTCTCAGTTATAATTTGGATTCTTACAATTGTTATATAGATATTTTAATTTGGTTTGTGCAATTAATTTATAATAGCAAAAATTTAAAAAATGCCTGCAACCCGTAAACGTGCAGCTTCAACTGTTAGAGCCAGCAGTCAGAAAAAGAGAGTCAATCTCGCCAAGAGTCTGGATGTGTCGAGCACCAGTGTCCAACAGAACAATGCTGGGCGTCCTAATACCAGAGCAGTTGGAGCAAGTGTCGCAGAGAACCCGGAAGAGTCGCATGTGCAGCAAAGTGACCGTCGGAATCCTGTAGAAATATTGCAAGAGTTGCCGTCAACTGCAACACATGGAACATTGCTTGAATTGATGATGCCTGCCAATGAAAGTGCCAGAAGTCAAGGTAATAATGTTTTTGATAATACCATAGACTCTCATGTGCCCCTTAGTGTAAGGCAAAAAATTTTAAGTGGGGCCTATGTTGATTTGGGTTTTTTACTTGTCAAAAATCCTATTGAAATTGACAGCAGCAATGCTGATATTAAGCTCGAGTTTGATAAAGCTCTAGGAGCTCTTGTCGTGAAGCAGAAAGAGAGTACAAAGAAAATTTATAACATTGAGCAGTGGACAAATGCTTTCATTGTATATTTTTCTATTTATGTCAGGGCTTTCCCTAATAAGGTCCATGAATTGCTTTCATATTTAAATACAATCAGGCATGCCAGCGATAGGTATGGTTTTCTCCAGGCCAAAAATTACGACGAACAGTTTCGTCTAAGGTTAGCGCGAAATCCTACGATGTCTTGGGATACAATTAACCCCCATTTATTTTTGTTCACTATGCCAGCATCGTTATCTACGCAGAATGCCCCCTCCAAAAACAATAATCCAAAAGCATTTCAGTTTTCCAAAATTGCTGGATCAAGGCGAAAGGGGTTTTGCCACAAATTCAATGACGGTAGCTGTCAACTGTTCCCCCAGCAGTGCCGTTTTAAGCACGCCTGTGAATCATGCGGTCAATCAAACCACGGCATGTCGACATGTAGACGTCAATAGCCCTATTCAATTAACATTATCTTACACCCCAGTAAATTTTTGTAGATTAGAAATAGCTTTAAAAGATTACGATTGGGAAAAAGCTCGTCATTTGGTTAATTGTTTTAGAAATGGTTTTCCATTGCATTATAATGGACCTTTAGAGTCCTACCCAGATACCTGTCCGAACTCTGTTAAAAATTTAGATATATTGTTACCAATGATATCTGAAGAAATTTTAATGGGTCGAATAGCCGGTCCGTACGTCAGGCCCCCCTTTAAATCATATAGATGTAGTCCTTTATTTCTAGTTGAAAAACGCCAACCGGGTAAATATAGGCTTATATTTAATCTTTCTTACCCTAAAGGTACATCTGTAAATGATTATGTCGACCCAGAAACTGCTTCTGTGCAATATGCAGGTATTGACGCAGCCATAGAAATGCTATTAAAATTTGACGGCCCAATTTTCTTGGCCAAGGCTGACATACATAAAGCTTTTAAGTTACTTCCCGTAGCCCTAGCTGACTTGCACCTTTTGTGCACAAAAATTAATGACATGTACTATGTCATAAAATCGATGCCTGAAGGATTTACAGCTAGTTGCAAAAACTTTGAAGACTTTAGCTCTGCCTTAGAATGGTTAGTTAAAAATTTTTCAAAAATTGAAACATTGATACACTACTTGGATGATTTTCTCTTTGCAGCTAATACTTATGAAAAATGTTTATTTATTCTTAATGTATTTATTGCAATTTGCGAGTATTTGGGTGTACCACTTGCCCCCGAAAAACTCATATACCCGACTCAAGTGCTTGAATTTTTGGGCCTTGTTTTTAATACCCTTGAAAAGAAAATCATTGTCCCCCATGACAAAGTCTCTAATTTATTAACCTTGATAGAAAACTTTGAACAAAAGAAAAAAGCTAAATTGAAAGAAATTCAATCTCTTATCGGAGCACTCAATTTTGTTTGTAGGGCTGTGGCCCCGGGCCGGGCCTTTCTAAGAAGACTAATTGACGCTACTTGTGGTATTACTAATCCATATCATTATGTTCGAATCTCCAAAGGTATGAAAGCTGATTTGAGTATTTGGAAACGTTTTTTATTGGAATTTAATGGGGACGTTTTTTGGTTACCAAAAAGTTGGGAATGCAATTACGATTTGGGATTATTCTCAGATGCAAGCGGTGCCATTGGCTGGGGGGCTACCCTAAATTCACACTGGGTTCAGGGGCGCTGGAGCAAGGAGGTTTTAGATAACGACTTTAGTATAGAGTTTAAAGAGCTTTTTCCCATCGTCGTGTCATGTGTAGTTTGGGGACCCAAAATGAAAAATAAAAGAATTATGTTTCATTCTGATAATGAATCTATTGTTGCAATAATCAACAAGAAAACATCATCTGAACCAGATCTTATGATCTTGGTTCGGCACTTAGTTTTTTCTTGCCTTAAATATAACATTATGTTTAGAGCAAAATTTATTCCTGGTAAAAGCAATGCTATTGCTGACGCAATTTCTCGTTTTAATATGCAGGAATTCCGACGCCTGGCCCCCAAAGCCGATTTGTGTCCTTCGTCCATCCCCGAGGAATTCCACAGGTTCTGCCAGGTTTAGAGGAAGAATTTCAAAACTTATTCACTAGATCCCTAGCTGATAATACAAGAAATGTCTACGCTTCTGGTCTTAAATTGTACGAATCATTTTTATTTAAACATAGTTTGACCTTTACCTTACCCATACCTACCGGCCACATTCTAAACTTTATTTTACATATGTCCAAGCAGGGTTATGCTCATAAAACAATTGTTTCCTACGTCGAGAGTCTAAGTTACCTTTCCAAATGTAATTCTTATATAGACAATACAAAGCATTTTTTAATAAAGAAGATTTTGGAAGGCCATAGGCGTGGTCGGCCTTGTAAGGATACGAGAGCACCTATCACATTGGACTTACTTTTGGGTCTATCTGAAACCTTGTCATCAGTCTGTAGTAACTACTATGAAGCTTGCCTATTTAGGGCCATGTTTTCTTTAGCTTTTTGGGGACTCCTTAGGGTAGGGGAATTTACCCAATCCAGAGGTACAGACCTCTCGAGGCTAATTTCTATGACTGATGTCCGACTAGATATGTCCAAAAAAATAATTCATCTTTTAATAAGATGGTCTAAAACAGACCAGGCCGGAATTGCCACAACATTGATAATATCAGCTCAAAGCAAAAAGCTGTGCCCATATGATTCATTAAATGATTACCTTGCTTTGCGACCAAATGTTTCTGGCCCCCTTTTTATACATTTTGATAAATCAGTTGTCACAAGGTATCAATTTACGAAAATTTTGCAACGCTCTTTAGCTTTAATAAACGGTGATGGAAAAAAGATTCGAAGTCACAGTTTCCGCATTGGTGGGGCAACCTACTTAAATTCCTTAGGCAAATCAGAAATAGAAATTCAAAGGATGGGTAGGTGGAGGTCATGTACGTACAAAAAATATATCAGATTGTAATCGCCTGGCATGCTTGATTCATACATGTATCGTTTTTAATTTCTCATGGAAGCACCGTCTTCCCACGGTAGTTTCAGGATCTCATAATTAAGATCCTGGTTATTTGTAATTTAATACCGCATAGTAACACTGTGTTGGTTTCCTGCTTCATGGTTACACCATGGGGCGCTTGTGTTTTATCCTAAGTTTGTTTATTTCGTATTTCCTGTTAAAATCTGTGGATTACATCTGCAGATCATAATCTTCATGGATACTCCATGGGGGGTGCATGTTTTTATTCAAATTTTATTATATTTATCATTGCGGATTACATCTGCAGGATATGTTTATTTAATGTGAGATTAAACTGTCTCACATGGTAATTATCGTTTATTTGATTTTACAGTCATATGGATTATGGGCAGCAGCCACATAACAAATTTAAGAAAGCACAATACCTTGGTTGTCAATAACGCTGTTATCATTTTCAAAGATCAGCCCGGTGCAAGAATCGTAAATTTATCTCAAATGTTAGAGAGAGCACGGATGAGAGGAGAAAGAGCACCTAATTACGTCATTTTTCATATTGGAAGTAATGACATGGGTATTTCTTCCTGCAAAGAAATCCGCGACAAATTAAATAGGCTTTTTAAATGTTTTAGACAAGCATTACCCAGAGCATGCTTAGTATGGTCCGACATTTTGCCCCGTCGGTACTGGACGGAGGCAGTGAACCAGGTGTCAATAGAAAAAACGCGTAAAATTATAAATAAATTGATAAGGCACGATATCATTGCTACCGGTGGTAAAGTCATAAGGCATACAAATCTTTTGAACATTTACGAAAATTTTCGGAAGTATGATGTAGTACATTTAAGCGATTGTGGTAATACAATTTTTTCAAATAATTTTGTTCAAGCTCTAACTCTTTTTATAAATGATAGTACGATTACTCAATACCCACAACCTGTTATTCGCAATGATCAATTTCCAATAGATACCTTTATAACCCATCGTCAATAGGATCTATGCATTCCTTAAAACCAACTAATTTTCGGTGGGGCTTCGCGGTGGCATATCTCACTGATTTTTTGACTGTTTTAACTTTTAATTTTTTAATTTTAATAAAGCCATGACATATTATTATGCCATTTTACAACGTCGTTTTGGCTAACTTAATTTAATCAGTGAGGTTT
>JBNKJW010000010.1:0-4933 GCA_050291445.1 Bacteroidales bacterium
TAGCCAGGTGACAACACCTGGCTGGTGCACTTGTCAGGTGTTGTCACCTGACAAATTAGCTTTGACATGACACTAGTTTAAGGTTGCGTTATAAAATTGAATAAAAAATTATGATAATAGAATGTTAAACATCTATAGCATCTGGCAATACAACAGATTACATTCAGTTTGCAAATACAATAATTTTTATTGTACTTTTTTCTTAATAAAAAAATATCCTCTTCGCTGCATTTACTCAAAGGTGAAGCATGTCGACGGATTACTCCCTGCGGTCGTGAGGCTAAAGGTTTTTTTCGAAGATCGCCCATAAGTTATGTTTCAATATTTTTTTAGAAAGAATCAAAGGGGGAAGTGTTCAATGAAACGTAAATTTAAACTACAGCTAGTATAGACTTTAATGGACGAAAAACTAAATCTATATTTATTGGGCCTGACAGGTTTTGCGCTAATTGTAACAATATTTAGTGCAGTATTAAACCCCTATTGCCTGATTTTGCTTTTATTATTCGGACTATACTTGTTGGATAACCGACACAGGTTTAAATCGGCCCTTACGGTTATTGATTTTGTGATAATTATTAGTTTTCCAACGCTTTTACTGATTCAATACATTCTTTACAGAAAAACTCCGCATATTGTTGAGTCTGAACAGTTTTTGGCAAGTGCCATGCTAACAGTGGTTGTATTGATTGTACCGTTCTTTATTTTCTACAACTTATTTGTTAAAGTACTGATTGTTGCAAATCACGAAAAAGATAATTTCGAAGTGATCAACGCTTATCCAAATATAATTTGCAAAGATCACCTTGCCAAAACAAAACAATACTCAACGCTTGGTTTTAAAACCATTCATTGCCGAAAAAGTAAAAGGTGTTTTGCAAAGGGCAAAATCAAAGCTTTAAACCTGGTGGGTTTAATTGGTGACTTAAATGATGGCGAAGAATGTGAAAACGACTATTATGTAACGCTTTGGGATTACGAGAATAAAAAAATCAATGACGGTGATTATGATATTATTGAGATACAGGAAAGTGAGAAAATTGATGATTTTGATGCCGTGGTTAATAAAGTAATAGCGTTCTTTTACAACGAGTTAAACCGGTTTAAACCAATTGCTGAAGTTCGTATTAGAATAGTTGGAAATCCGCCAATTTCTGAAAGTACCAAACGTTTATTGAAGGAACGATTTTTAAAAATAGAACAAATAACATTTTGATAAACAAATAGTTAATGCATCCAACTGACAGAAGATATAAAAAGTTAGCCTTATTTGCGCTAGTTGTTGCAGGTATTATTTCGTTGTTTAACATCATTCATAATCCATATAATATTTTGGGATTAGGAGTTATTGCCATTATTACTTTTGCCAATAGAATGAAACCAAGGCACCGGCTCACTTTGTTTGCAATTTTTACCATTTTCATTCTGCTGGTAATTAATTTAATTGAGCTAGGACATGGAAATCAATATTCCTATTCAAATGAGGACTTGGCAGGCAAGTGTTTTACAAATTTTATTTATGCAACACTTCTTTTATCGCTTCCATTGTTTTTTATTTATGCCTATTTTATGGAATTAATCCAGGCAATGGAGCACGAGAAAAAATATTACCAAACAATAAAATACTCTCCGCACCTGGCTTGTAAAACTCACTTTGCTAAAACATTAGAGCAAAACAACCATGGTTTTAAAGATGTGAGCTGTAGAATTGGCAAAACTTGCCTTGAAAAAAACCATTTGGTACATGCCAACGAAATAGTCGGGCTTATTGGGTGTGAAATAAAGATCCCAAATACCAGCAACAATTATTACATCACACTGTGGGATAATGAATTAGATAAAATAAACGATGCAGATTTTGATGTGATTGAAGTTCATGAAAATCCGGCTATTGAAGACTTTAATGGCATAATAACCAAAACAGTTTCTTTCTTTTATAACGAATTAGAAAGATACAAACCTTTGAATGAGATGATTTTTAGGATTGTTGGTAATCCTAAAATATCTGAAAGCACCAAAAGGCTATTAAACGAGCGGTTTATGAAAATTGAGTATAAAACAAATTAAGTTTGCCAATACAAATGATTTTGATAAAGAACAGATATATACTTTTTACAATACTGATTTTATTTGCTGCTATATGCATTTCACTTCTCATTATCAGACATAACTGGTATTACACAAGTGTTTTTTTAGCAAACCTCCTTTTTTTTGTTTTCTATAAAAAGGGTGCAATACAAACAAGGTTGTTTATTACTTCAATAATTTTAATAATTAGCTTTCTGGTAATTTTCACCATGGATAATTTCATTTTCTACTTTTTCAATGAAAACTCTGATTTTAAATTCGCAAGTTTTCTGTTTGGGCTAATTAGTTCTGTTTCTTTGCTAATAGTGCCATTCGGCTATTTCTTTAATGATTTTGAACAAAAGGTAATTGATCAGGGACTGAAAAACAGAATTGCCAGAAAGCACCCTAATTTAATATGTACCAAGCACCTAACAAGAACGTCTCTTCATTCTCACTTTATTTATAATGCAGCTATTTGCAGAAACAATAATAATTGCTCTAATGAAGATATAATATTTGCAAAGCAACTTACTGGTCTTATTGGTAAGAAACGTCCTGAAAAACAGGTTAATGGTGATTTTTATGTTGAGTTGCTTGGTGATGACAAACAAGTAGTAAAAAATGGCGATTATGATATTATCGAAATTCATAAGAATAATGAAATCGAAGATTATGATGCGATAATTTCGAAAGTTACTTCCTTTTTTTACAATGAATTGAACAGACATAAACCAATTAATAAAATTTTGGTAAAAATATTTGGAAGCATACCTATTTCTGAGAGCACAAAACGTTTATTGGAACGAAATTATTTTACTGTTGAATATTTAAAAGAACAAAGAACCTAGCCATGCACCCTGTTGAGAAAAAAAGTCAGCGCTTAACTATTTATACATGCATTTTAGCTGCAATTGTGGCAGTATTAGCCTGCATTGCCAACAAATCATATCTTCTGATAGTGATTGTTCATGTCATTTTTTGGTATGATAATCGTAAAAAAATACCAAAGGCTGAAACTATTACAGCTATTTTTCTGATAACTAGCTGCATAT
This sequence comes from Bacteroidales bacterium, assembly GCA_050291445.1. GTDB lineage: Bacteria > Bacteroidota > Bacteroidia > Bacteroidales > NBLH01 > NBLH01. Next base: position 3,123 of record JBNKJW010000010.1, read on the forward strand.
TAACTTTTACAATTGAGTTTTATATCATTACCCCAATTTTTGAAGACTATTACAATGCAATATTGAAACTATTGCTTAGTTTTTCAATCACCATGCTTATTTTTATTGTTCCGTATTATTTTATTTACAGGCATTTTATGGATGTTTTGGGTATGGCAGTTGTAGAAAAGAAAAACTATTTTGCTTTTAAAAGACATCCTAATCTATTATGCACCAGTCATTTGGTCCGAACGGAAATAAAAAAAGAATTGGGGTTTAGAGATGTATACTGCCGAATAGACAAAAGCTGCATGAACAAAAAAAATGTAATTTATGCAAAACATCTGGCAGGGCTTATCGGGAAAAAAGAAAAGAGCAGAGGTTTTCAAGGAACTTATTACGTTACCTTATGGGATAATAAAAGAAAAACAATAAAAAATGGTGATTACGATATTATTGAGATACATAAAAGCAATGAAATTAAAGATTATGATGCTGTTATCAGCAAAGTAACCTCGTTTTTTTACAATGAATTGAACCGGTATAAACCAATTAACCAAATTACTATACGGATTTTTGACAATGTTACAATTTCTGAAAGTACTAAAAGGTTAATTGAAAAACACTATCAGCGTATTGAGTATGTAACTGTTTGAGTGTTAGTTTAGTTATGAAGGGACGTATAGAAAAAAATAAGGTTTTAAGATTAGTTTTTACCCTTTCTGCATTTATTTTAATTGCAGTTTTAGTGATAATTAATCCACTATACTTAGTCTTTTTTATTGTATGTTTTTCAGCAACAATAATAACCAATAATGATAAAAAGGAGCGATTTATACGCTTTTTTATTTACTTGCATATTATTGCCGTTTTTTTATTACTGTTTGATTTACTAGTGTTTAGGGCCCTGTATTCTGAATATATAAAAGTGAAGGCATTTTTTTATAGTACAATAGTTTTTTTGCTATCTTTTATTCCTTTAGCATTAGTTGAAGGATACCTAAAACGAATAAAAGCTGTCTCATTAAGGCAAAAAAAATACTACAACATCCCGGATAAATTTCCCGATTTGATTTGTGATATGCATTTAGTGAGAACAAAAGAAAAATCATTTTTTGGCTATAAAATAGTGCATTGTAAAAAAAGTAAAAAGTGTTTTTCGCTTGGAAGAATTACCCACGCAAAAATGCTTATTGGAGTTATTGGTAATTACCAGCGCTCCTGGAAATTTGGGGATGAATATTCAACCATGATCTGGGATAATGAGAATAAAAAAATAATTGATGGCGATTACGACATAATTGAAATTAGGGAAGGATTGCAAATGCAGGATTATAATGCAGTTGTTAGTAAAGTTGTTGCCTTTTTTTACAATCAGGTCAAGCGGTCTAAACCAATTAGTGAGATGTTGGTCCGAGTTGCAGGAAACCCTTCTTTATCTGAAAGTACAAAGCGTTTGCTTGAAGAAAGATTTCTGAAGGTGGAATACCTTGAGTTGAATTATAGAAAACTGAATTATGCTTTGTAATGATTTGATTTACATGTATATAACTAAAATTAATAAATATATTATTGCAGCAATAGCAGCATTGGCTTTTATTATTTCTGCAAGTTATGTTGTAAGTAATCTTTTGTATTTATTTGCTGTTATAGGCAATGGAATAGTGGCAATTTTTATATGGAAAAAAATCAGATACCCATTGATGTTGGTTTCTTTGTATCTTATAATTAGCTGCCTGTTTGTTTCTTATTTAAATAATGTAAATCAGCCCAATTCAATTTACAATTTAAACACACCTCTTGAAAAGTTTATTCCTAACTTTTTAATTGCT
>JBNKJW010000011.1:0-50238 GCA_050291445.1 Bacteroidales bacterium
TTTGTACTTTTATTCCGAAGCATGTTTTTTTGTCTTAATGTTGCACCACTAATATACTGAATATTAGTGGATTAACCAAAACAAACATGCTTCTTTTTAACTGATTTTCAATTCTTTATGAGACATGGGAAACATCAGTTATATAAGTTCTAAAAAGTTTTTAAAAAATTCAAAAGGCTTTAGTTTAAAATTGCGTTGGAAAGCTGGATGAAAAATGATGAAGATAGATAATTTATCCCTCAAAGTAGTTGGCGAAATAAAAAATTGCACACAATTAGCAAAAACAAAAGTTTTAATTGTACTTTTTTTCTTTGTTCTTTTTACTCGCAAGCTCGTGAGATCACTTTGTTTAGTTCTTGACAAAAAGAACCAAAAGTCAAGAACTGCGAAGCACCTCATGAAGCCGTAGGCGAATAAAAAAATATCCTTTTCACTTCATTTACTCAATGGTGGAGCACGGCCAACGGATTACTCCCTGCGGTCGTGAGGCTAAAGGTTTTTTTCAAAGATCGCCTAAAAATTTTTTTTCAATTTTTTTGTTTGAGAAGAAATAAAGTATGTACTTAATGCAATGCGATCGGCCTCATGAAAAATTTCACCCAGGTTGCAATCAAATCTTAGTAAAACCGGGAAGCTTCGAACTTGTTTCGAAGATCACCCGGCTGAACTTAGGTTTGATAAAAGATGGGGGAGGTTTTTCATGGTGCCTTGACTTTTTTGCTTCGTTTTTGCGTCAAGGCAAAAATGAAGAAGAATTTTGTTAAAATGAAACGCAACTCTAAACTAGAGCGAATTATAAATTGTAAATTACTGATAGATTGGAACTTGTGTCGAAAATATAAGTACATAAATCTAATAAAAATCAATACAATGAAAAAAATGATAAATAAGATTCTACTCGGACTTATAATGGTTGTTTTGCCAATAAGAACAATAGCCCAGGATGTAGAAAAAATCATAGCCATGCACCTGGCAGCCCATGGCAACCTAAAAAAATGGGAGCAGGTTAAAGCTCTAAAAATCACAGGAAAGTTCACGGCTTTTAGCGAAGAAAATGACTTTACGTGCATCAAAACTAAAAATGGGTGCTACTACAGCGATCTTTACCTTGGACGGCACAAAGTTAAGGAAGCTTTTGATGGTGAAAAAGGCTGGACCATTGATCCCTGGATGGAAATTCCTTATGCAAGAAAACTAACTGATGCTGAAATAAATGCTTTTTACCAAAAGGCCGAATTTTTTACCCCATTTTTCAAATACAAAGAAAAAGGACACAAAGTAGTATACAAAGGCAAAGAAAATGTGGATGGTACGGATGTTTTCGTTTTGGAACTGACAAGAGAAAACGGGAAAGTGGAGAAATGGTTTTTGGATGCTAAAACCTATCTGGAATACAAGTGCGAATCGGAATGGGTTGATTTTACAATGGCAAGTGCCTGTGAGACTTTTTTTGATGATTTCAGGGATGTTGAAGGATTAAAAATTCCGTTTTATGTAGAAAAAACCTTCGGGCAACGAAACCGTATGTTAATTATTGAAAAAGTAGAATTGAATCCTAAATTTGAAAAATCTATTTTTGAAATGCCCAAAAGAGGGGAAATTAGCAAACTAGCTTTTATTGAGGGAAAATGGGACGTAAAACAGGAAATATGGACACGTAGGGGGAGCTGGTATCCAGTTGGAACAAGTACTTCGGTTATTGACTTTACCTCGCCTAACTTGTTAGAGGAGAATGTTGATTTTAAGCAGGATTTTTACTTTGCTGCAACAAAAAAAATAAATTTCAGCTACCATGAAAAGACTAAAAAATATCGTTTGACTGTTTTTAATGATTTAAACTCAAGTATTGAAATATTGGAAGGTGAATTTAATGATTCAAGTTTTGTGGCTGATAATTCAAAAATAAGTTTTGGTGAGGATGAAACTAAGCAATACCTTCAATATGTGATAAGCGATATTGAAAAAGACAGCTTTGTTGTTGAAGAAAAAGCATCGCAAGACAAGGGGAAAACCTGGAATGCGGGTGTGAAATATATTTATACGAGGAAAAAATAGGCATTTCATTTTAAATTAAAATTCAAAGCCACCTTGAGGTTGGGGTGGCTTTTTTTAAGAATTGAGACTAAGAATTTAAGTTAGTATATTTGAGTGTTAAAAACTGAAATATTATGGAATCATTAAAAAAGGCCTCTGAATTAAAAAAAGAACTTGATACTCTTAGGCCTATCGATAAGGCTGAAGAACAAAGAATTATGCAAAAAATCAGGTTGGATTGGAATTACCACTCAAGTAATATAGAAGGAAATAGTCTTACATATGGTGAAACCAAAGCTCTTTTACTTTTTGGAACAACTGCTCAAGGTAAACCATTGAAGGATCATTTTGAAATGACTGGGCATAGTGAGGCTATTGATTGGATAATTCAAATCTTAAAAGAAGAAAGACCCTTAACTGAAAATTTTATACGACAACTTCATAAACTCCTCTTAAGAGCCCCTTGTTGAAACTGAAAACAAAAGTTTAGGTGTTGAAAGATCAAGCCAGGCAATCAATGATTTATTCAATAAATTTGGACTTTACTCTTTTTTAGAATCATTCATAGAGCAGGTTAAAAAATTCCAGTCCTTTTATGCTAATTGCACTATACCAATAAAGCTTGGAGACAAATTTTCAAGTACATCTTTTACAACCTCCGTTGATAATTTTCTGTCAACTTTCCAAAATAAAATGGTAAAGCAGAAGTTCAATGTTTCAATGATCACGATTAACTGTGTTTTTTCAACTTTTTACAAAAAAGGTTTTGGAAATCTCAATTTTTCATACAAAATTGAGATTCTTTTAGATGAATTTGATTTTGTTGTGAAGAATCAGTTTGGTGATATTTACGAAGGCAGATATTCTAAAATGATTGAACCTGAGGAATTAAGTGTTGTAATAAAAGGACTTACTAGTAGGCATTTAGAAAATATAAAAGGGGCTATTAATAAGGATGTAAAGTAAAGCTTTTTAAATCCTAATCCCCATCACCATCATATCGTCCACCTGCCTAAATGTTTCCCCGTTTCTAAAGGTATGGCTAATCCAGTCGTTGTGTGATTGAACAATAATTTTTCTTTGCTCCATCATGGGTTTATCATGAATTTCTGCTAATAACTCTTTAAAGCGTTTAAAGTAAAACTTTCTGCCATCCAGGCCACCCACCTGGTCTGTGTAACCATCTGAAAATAAATAGATTGAGTCGCCTTTTTCAAGTTGGATGTTATGATTTTTAAAGGGGTGTTCTTTATGGTAAATCCCAACGGGATTTTTGGTTGGCTTGTATTCAATTAAACCATTCAATTCATCATTTTGATTGGAATTTCCATTCTTTTTAAACAATAGCAATGGACGGTTGGCGCCAGCATATTGCATTTCAAGGCTGTCGAGGTCAATAAAGCAAAATACCATATCAATACCATCGCGTGTAAGCAGCCTTTCATCCGAATTGCTAAACGTGGCCTTTACTTCATCACGCAAAACTTCTAAAACCTCGCTTGATGATTTCACTTCATTTCTAAGCACTGTTTCATTCAGCAACGAAATACCCAACATGCTTACCAAAGAACCTGGCACACCATGTCCTGTTGAATCGGCAGCTACCAATGCAAAATATCTTTTATTGTTTTGTTCAATAACCCTGTACCAATAAAAATCGCCGCTTACAATTTCCTTCGGTTTGTAAAATATAAAATGCTCGGCAAAATATTCATCTAAAAGGTGGGGCGAAGGTAAAATTACATTTTGTATCCTGCTCGCATAATTAATGCTATCTGTAGTGTTTTTATGTATTTTTTCAAGGTATCTTTTTTGCTGGGTAATCTCTTCGTTTTTGTTTTCGATTTCTCTTTTTTGATTGGTCAGAATATCGTTGGCCATTTTAAGATTTTCCGATTGAGCAAGTATTTCTTCTTTTTGGAGCTCAATTTCGGCAGTCCGTTCTTTAACCTTGCCCTCAAGTTCTCTGTTAGCTTCTTCTTTCAGACGTTCGTTTTGCTTTAATTGCTCAATTAATTTCAGTTGTACCTTTTGTTTCGATTTTTCAATCAAGCGAATCCGATAGCCCAATCCTAATGAAAAAATCAACAGTTCAACAATGGTTCCGGCATTCATAAAATATTTAGGATCGAACCAAGGTTCCTTTTTAGTGATTAAAAAGTACAAGGAAATTATGGTGCCAATTGCCAGGGCTAGCGCTCCGGCAATAAAAAAGCGGGACAATTTGCTCTCTTGTTTTATCAGGTACCAGATAAATACAAAACCATAAAGTAACCCAATTAGGTTAAGGTAATTGCTAATATTAATTGAAATTGGGATATTGAAAGAAATGAATAAAACTACTAAAAGCAAAATTGTAATTGCAATATTTATTCTAACAACCCATAAGTGCGCTACATCCCATTTTGGCAGGTGCTTTTTAGTGTGTAAAAAATACCTGATAAATTGGAAATAGGCAATGGTTGCCAGTCCGGTTGCCAAAACAAAAGCATAAGGTTCGGATCTGGGAATTTCAGAAGCTGTATACTCAGAGAACAAACCTTTTTCAACAATAAAATTAATAGCAACTCCCAGTATATAAAGCGAATAGTAAAGATAAACCTTGTCCCTGCTGTATACAAAAATGAACAGGTTGTACAAAAACATTATCCATAAGGCACCTTGAAGCAAGCCCTGTACCAAATTACGTAAAGATACCTTAGATGAGAATTCTTCTTTACTGTATACCTTAATTACAAAACTTGGTTTAAACCCTGATATGTTTTTAATTTTAAAATAGGCAGTATAAACACCTTCAGGTTCAAGTTCAATATAAAATTTGCTGCCAGGTTCTTGCGGAATATCTTTTTCGCTTCCTAATTCAAAATGCCCAGATTTAGCGTGTTTTAATAAAGAATCATTTTGGTTAAACAGAAACATTTCTGCAAAATCGGAACTTCGTTTTTCACCTATTTGTATAATAAGCTCCTGTTTTTCTAAAACGTTGCTTTTAATCAACAGCTTTGCCCAGTGTACATCCTTTTTCGAAAGTTTATCGCCAGGTTTATAAGGTACAAACGCTCCATTTTGCTTTACAAAATCAATAGTGTTACCGGGTTTATCTTCCGAATAAACATGCAGGATGTTACCAGTTTCATTCAGAATTTGTTTTTCGTTTATAATCAAATACTCCTGATTCTGCGCAGTTACTGGAAGCTTAAAAAGCAGGAGAAAAAGAAAAAGCGGAACAACAAGGTACTTACAATTAATGGAAATATGTCTAGATAATGGTTTCAAACATTAAATTTTTGACAAATATAAAATATTTGACTGAAAACTTTACCTATCATTGATGAAACATCATTAGAGGGTTTAATACCCCATTTCCAATAATAATTGCTAGATTTGTAACCAAAGAGTTGTGTTTCCTGATGAAGAGCGTTTTTCTGATTACCTTTTTTCTGCTAATAACTGTTAAGCAAGATCCCCTTTTTGCTCAGGAATACATTTATAAGCATTTTACCACAGCGGATGGCTTGCCTAGTTCCGAAGTTTACCATGTTTTTCAGGATTCAAAAGGGTATATTTGGTTGGCTACAGATAATGGAGTGAGTAAATACAATGGTTATGAGTTTGAAAGCTTTGACATGAATGACGGTTTGGCAACTAATTCAATATCTGAGGTTTATGAGGACCATGAAGGGCGGATTTGGTTTATTGGTATGAATACAAAATTATCTTATTATAAAAATAATAAAATTGTAAAGTTTAAGTACAATAATAAATTTTCTTCCCTTTTCAATTATGGGCAGGTTCCTCTTAAATCTTCTTTTTACGTTGATAGCCTAGATAACATATATATTGGTGTTGTTAGAGGTGGGGTTTATAAAATTAATACAATTGGGCAGATAAAAAGAAAGCATGATCGGCCTCATTATATTGAGTTATATAAACCAATTGATGATAAAATTATTGCTTCTTATAGATATACAAGTACTAAAGATATTGAAATAGAGATTTATAATGATAGTAGTTCTGTAAAATTAATGGCAGGTATTGATGAAGATATCATCTCTGGCAACCATGTGTTTGCTGTTAAAGAAAGTGAGAAATCTATGCTTGTTACGGTTAGTAATTGTGTTTTTAGGATTAAAAATAATAAAATTGAATTATTAAAAGAGGCCAATAAATTCATCCAGTTTTTATATAAAGATTATAATGGTAACTTTTGGATTTGTTATAGCAGTGGAGGTGTAGAAAAACTTTCAACTAGGAATGGTTTAATAAGCGAATCCCAATTTTTTTTCAAAAAAGAAAATATCTCATCAGTACTTCTTGATAATAATAATGGCTTATGGGTTAGTACACTTAAAAAAGGTGTGTATTATTTACCATCTAAAGCTTTAAAACGTTTGAGTACAAAAAATGTTATTGATATCAGTCCTTGCACAAAATCAATCTACTTTATAGATGGGTCTGATACAGTTAGTAACCTGTCCCTCGAAAACAAAACTGTTAGATGTAATGTAATTAATAGTGAAATTAATAAATGTATATTTCATGATACTGTAACGCATAACACCTATGTTGGTTCACGAAATTGGACGTATTTTATACGCAAGGATGAAAAAGTTGAGGTAGTTAAAAACAATCATCACACAATAAACCCCAGAGATATTGGTCATACATACTTTAATGCAAATACTATGCTTATGGATGGTGACTCGTTATGGATTGCTGGCGGTAACGGTTTTTTTAAACTTATAAATAACAAAGTAATAATTGATTCAAGGTTTGATAAAAACTTTATAATGCGTGTAAATGCTATATGCAAAATAGGTTCCTCAATTTATTTTGGTACGGAACATGGCCTTGTAAAATTTGAAAATGGTAAAATAAACACCTTTGCTATAAAAGATAGCCTTTTAGGAAAAAGGATACTTGATATTGTAAGAAAAAATGAGCAGTTGATTTTAGCCACAAAAGGGGCTGGAATTTTATTTAAAAATAAAAACAATGTGAAACAAATAACAAAAAAACATGGTCTTAACAATAACACAGTAAATTGTCTATTGTTAATCGATAATGTTTTATGGTCTGGTTCTGCAAATGGGTTAAATAAAACTGTTCTCAGTGAAAAAAATGGTGAATTATTACCTGTAAATACAATTTCTATCCCAGAATTAAATGGGTTTGAAATTCGTAAAATTGTTTTGGTAGGAAAAAAGATTTACTTTGCAACTAACGAAGGATTAATTGAGTTTGAGCCAGGTTTCCAGACCTTTATCATGGAGCAAGTTCCCTTACACATAATAAATTTAAAAACCAATAATGTTTCTCGGGAAGTTAAAAATAATATGATGTTTAGTTATGACGAAAATAACCTGCAAATAAATTATGAAGCCCTATATTATAAAAGACCAAACGCTGTTAACTATAGATACAAGTTAATTGGGCTAGATAAAAACTGGGTTTATACCAAAGAGAGGCAAGCCAGATATTATTATCTTAACCCTGCAAAATATACATTTATTGTTGAAGTGCAGAATGAAAATAAAGAATGGGTAACAAATAGTGCAAAAATTGATTTTGAAATCATTCCCGCTTTCTGGCAAACCATTTATTTTAAAATCGCTGTTACTTTGCTTATTTTTAGTGGTTTGCTATTGCTCTTTAAAGCCAGGCAAATATCAAGCAAGCACAAATTACATTTAAAACAACAAGTTTATAACTACATGAACCAGGCCATGAAAGCCCAGATTCATCCGCATTTTATCTTCAATACGCTCAATTCAATCAATAAATTTATCCTCACCAATAATAAACGTTCTGCCAGTTTGTATTTGATAAAATTTTCTAAATTAATTCGAAAGGTGCTGGAGCATTCCCAAAAAGAAAACATTTTGTTGGCCGATGAACTTTCAGCTTTAGAGCTCTATTTAAGCATTGAGGCCATGCGGTTAAAAGGAAGTTTTACCTATTCAGTAAAAATAGGAGAGGATGTTGAAGTCAATAATGTATTGACACCTAGTTTATTATTGCAGCCCTTTGTTGAGAATTCAATTTGGCATGGAATACAGCCTTTAGATAAAAAGGGGGTAATTAAAATCCGAATTTCAAGAAATGGAACTAATTTAGAAGCTGAAATAATTGATAATGGTGTTGGCAGGGAAAAGGCGGGTGAAATAATGCAAAAGCGATATCCAAACAAAAAATCTGCTGGTATCAGAATAACTCGTAAACGATTGGATTTGCTGGCGAAAAAGCTAAATAGCCAAACAAATGTTGAATATACTGATTTATATTCAAGAAATATAAGTATTGGTACTAAAGTGAAAATTAGTTTGCCTTTAATTTCCATTGAAAAATCAGAAAACAATAATCTTGAAACGATTAATTAAATACAGCTTTTTTATTCTATGCTTTGTCAATCACAATGTTGTTTGTCAGGAATATATCTTTGAGCAATTTGGAACCAAAGATGGGCTTCCCAGCTCAGAGGTTTATCATGTGTTTCAAGATTCAAAAGGCTACATTTGGTTTGCCACAGATAATGGGGTGAGCCGATACAATGGCTATGATTTTACTAATTATGATATTAATGATGGCCTGGCAGAAAGTGCAATTTCAGAGGTTTATGAGGATTCAAAAAAAAGAATTTGGTTTATAGGTGTCTCCGGAAAGTTGGCTTATTACTACAAGCAGAAAATTAGTCCATACAAATATAACGACTTTTTGGAAGATGAATTGCCTGAAAATTCAACCTATCTTAAATCTAATTTTTATGTTGATAGTGTTGATAATGTGTATATTAGTATTAAAGGGCTTGATTTATACAAAATAGACAACCAGGGGCAAATTACAGCCTATCGGAAAAAGGCCATGTCGCGAAATGTATTATCAATTTATCAAATCAATGATAAGGCCTATTTATCAACAGTAAAAAAACAGCATGCTGATGGCAGATCCACTAGCCCATATGATTTGCTTTTAAACAAAAGAAAAGAAAGCGAAACAATGGTTAAACTTCCGGATGTGAAGAAAGGCTATCCGCACCATGTTTTTGCAAAGTATGTGAATGATTCAACATTTTGGTTTGGAGCTGATAAAAAAGTATTCTTTATTGTAAATGATAGTATAAAAAAAGCCTATGATTTTAAAACAAGGGTTATTTGGATGGATGCCAGAAGTAATAATGAATTGTGTGTTTGCACTGTTCAAGATGGGGCGTTTTGTTTTTTAATGAAAAATGGGCAAATAAAGTTAAACCATCACCAACTAAAGGGGTACACTGTTACGTCAACCTTGTTGGATAAATTTGGGGTTTATTGGTTTACCACCCTAAATAATGGTGTTTTTAAGCTAAATTCAGAAAAACATCGTATTATAAGCAAAAAAAGTGGACTACTTAAAGATAAAATAAAATGCATTGAAGTGGCAAACAATACATTGTTTACAGGCTATAATGTTCCGCAATTTAGTATAACTACGCAGGGTAATACCCAGCATGTTGAAATTCCGGGTAACGAGCAGTCATTTGCCAAAACCATTTTATTTGATGAAAAAAATAAGCAAATAGCTATTGCTGCCAACGATTTTCTTTATTTAATCAAAAGCAATAATGTAAAAACCATAAAAAATAAAATGCCTTCAACACCTTCCACTTCGGATGGCGTATTTAATTCAACCTGTTTAATTTCTGATAATGATGGCGGGTACTGGATAGGTGGTGGTGATGGGTTTTATCATGTAAAATACAACCATGTAGTTTTTGATTCACGGATAAATAAAAATTTCAAAATACGGGTTAATTCATTATTGTTCGATAAAAAAAACAATTTATGGTTAGGGTGCAAAGATGGCCTTAGAATACTCAAAAATGGCAAAATACAATATTTGGGCAACGAATTTACCGAGTTAAAGTCAAGAATTCTGGATATTGCCATACACAACGGATTGTTAATACTTGCTACCAAAGGAAAAGGGATTCTTTTTTACGATGGTAATTCGGTTAAAAATATCACCAAAAAGGAGGGTTTAAGTTCTAACATGATTACCTCGTTGGCAATACATAATAATACACTTTGGGCAGGAAGCTTAAATGGCTTAAATAAAATTAGTCTGCTTCAAAGCCAGACAGGTAAATTCACCATAGAAGAATCATCAGAATTATCGTCATTTGAAATATATCAGATTAAAACAAATGACAATGAATTATATTTAGCAACCAACCAGGGAGTTGTTATCTATAATATTGATTGGAAAAAGAAAGCGGCTTTGCATATTCCATTTTATTTCACTGGTTTTATTGTAAATGGCGAAGATCAGGAAATTAAAAAAGAGTACTATTTACAGAACCGTCAAAATAATATAAGCATAAGTTTCGAAGCCTTAAATTACACCAGTAATGTAGCAACCGAATATAAATATCGCCTTAATGGTTTGGATACCAGTCGGATATATTCAACTAAAAGAGAGGTTGATTACTACAATCTACGGCCAGGGAATTATCAATTCGAAGTTGAAATAAAAAGCGCAAAGGGGAGTTGGATAAATGAAACAGAGACCATAAATATTGAAATAGCACCTGCTTTTTGGCAAACAATTCCGTTTTATGCCGGATTAGGTCTTACTGTTTTAACACTAATTTGGTTAACCTATGCCATCTGGAATGCCAATGCAAGAAAAAAAATGCAGCTCGAAAGGAAACTTTACGATTATAAGCTAAAAACCTTGTGGGGACAGATGAAACCTCACTTTATATTTAATACATTAAACTCAATAAATAGCTATATCATTTCAAACCAAACAATTTCTGCAAGCAAATATCTTACTAGGTTTTCTGCTTTAATCCGAAAAATACTGGTTTACACCCAATACGATAGCATTAGTTTAGACGAAGAGCTGGATACCCTTGAACTGTATATGAAAATTGAAACCATTCGATTGAAAAATAAGTTCACCTATAAAATTTTGGTTGATGAAAATGTTGACAGAAGCAATACACAATTGCCTGGGATGATTTTACAGCCCTTTGTTGAAAACTCAATTTGGCATGGCATTCTGCCTTTAAATAAAAAAGGAATAATAAAGATAAAAGTTTACAAAAAAGAGAATAAATTAGTAATTGAAATAATTGATAATGGAATTGGCCGAGAGGATGCAATATTACGTTCAAAAAAAACAACTTCACAAAAAAGGCCGCATGGTACAAACATTGCAAAAGAAAGACTTAACATATTCGCCAGAAAGCTAGATAAAAAAGCAAGGGTTGAATACATTGATCTTGTAACAAATATTGGTATTATTGGCACAAAAGTACGGATTACCATGCCCTTAATTTTAAGAAAAACTGATACTTTAAAACTTGAAAAGGTTAATTAAAAAAATATTCATTTTTATAGTTCTAAGTTCTTTTTACGGGGAGTTTTTTGGACAGGAGTTTACATTTAAAAATTTCAATACCAATGATGGGCTGCCCAGCGCCGAAGTATTTCATGCCATACAAGATTCAAAAGGGTATATTTGGTTTGCCACAAATAACGGAGTAAGCAGGTTCGATGGCTATGTTTTCGAAAATTTTGATATAAGTGAAGGCCTGGTTAACAGCACCGTTTTTGACCTGTTCGAAGACTGGAAAGGCCGCATCTGGTTCATAGCCCTTTCAGGAAGGCTGTGCTATTACGAAAACGGGCAGATAAAACATTATAAATACAATCATTTAATTGATGAAAACACAAAGGCTCGATCAATTCCGGTAAAGCGCTCCTTTTTTGTAGATAGTCTCGATAATGTTTACTTATCAATAACCTATCAGGGAATATTTAAGATTACAAAGCAAGGAAAAATAAGCAACCTGATGAACCCTAGCCCCCAAAGTTCGTTGAGTATTTTTAGCTTGACTGAGGACATCAACTCAATGGGCTACCTGGTGGATTCTATTCGCGAGCCACAAATATCTGTGAATGGCAAAGCAGCTGAATTTAAATTTAAACTTTTGTTTCACCATAGCTCCCTGTTTTTTGTAAACAAGGGCCACCTGGATAAAGAAGTGCTTTTTTCAATCGATAATACTATTTTTAAATATGTTGAAAATGAAATTCAAAAAAATGTAACATTTTCATCTGATATCATATGGTTTAGCAAAGATAGATACAATCAGTATTGGTGCAGTGTAAGAGGAAAAGGCATTAAAAATTTCAGTTCGCCAAATTTTAAGAAACCCGAAACTTTATGGTTGCTGAAAGATAAAGACGTATCATCAGTGTTAATTGATAATGAGAATGGCTATTGGTTTACCACCTTAAATAATGGGGTGTTTTACCTTCCTTCAACAGAAATTAAAACAATCAATGTCCCATCTGAAAATAGTAACGTCCTTTCAGTTGAAGTGGTCGGAAATAGCATTTTTTTTGGATTAGAAGATGGGCAACTTCTAAAATATGATAAGAAGTTTAATGTAATTAAGCAGTTTTACCAGTTTAATGCTCGAGGGGCGCCACTTAAACTTTCTCACCACAAAGGGTTCGATGATTTAATTTCAGGAACCTACAACTTGTTTTATTTGATAGATTATAAATCACGGAAAATTACCAGGCTATCGGGTAACGAATTTGTTCCAAAACAGAACTTTGAATTTGCAATAAAATGCCTTATTGCAGGAAACGGAGACTATTTTTGGGCAGGAACTTATGGCGGGCTATTTAAATTTAGCAAAACAGAACTTATTTACCAGTCGAATACCGAAGACCAGTGGCAACATACGGTCTATGCCATTGCTAAAGACTCTGACAATAGTCTTTGGCTTGGAACATTTGATGGCTTGTGGGAATACAAATACGGCGAATACATTAACCACGGGGCAAAAAACAAGTTGTTGTCATACAGAATTAATGCTTTGCATAAAACCTATGACAAATTATTTATTGGCACAAAAGGACGGGGGTTGATTGTCCTAAACCTGAATGATTATTCTACAAAAGTAGTTGATGAAACAGACGGTTTATCAAGCAATTCAATTTCGAGCATTGCCCAATATAAAGATCAAATTTGGATAGGAACAAACAAAGGAGTAAACCGCCTTGTTTTTAAAAACAATGAGCTTGAATCTGTTAGCAGAATTGACGAGGGTTCGGGCTTAAGGGGTTTTGAAATAAATCAGATTTTGATTGATGAAAATAGGCTTTATATTGCCTCAAGAAATGGGTTCAATTATTTAAATATTGATAGCTTTAATTGGTCTCAAAGCAGTCCCTCTTTGCATATTAAAAGCCTGAAAATCAACTATAAGGATACTGCTTTACAACCATGTTATAGATTAAAAAGCAACCAAAACAATATCGAAATAAACTATGTAGGAATTTCCTATAAAAGTAATAAAAACATACTTTACAAATACCAGCTACTACCATTCGATAAAAAATGGAGAATAACTCATTCAACTTCTATTAATTATTCTGGCCTACCTCCCGGAAATTACGAGTTTAAGATATTGGCAATGAATCAAAGCGGAATGTGGAGTAATGCAAACAGCTCATTAAAATTTAAGATTGATTTTCCATTCTATAAAAAATGGTGGTTTTACTTGTTGATAGGATTTGGAATTATAGCCATTATTTTACTGTTGTTGCGAAATACATTAAAAAAGATAAAAATTGAAAATAAACAAAGGCTTGAACTTAAACGATATGCACAAAAATCTATCGCCACCCAGTTAAACCCGCATTTTATTTTTAATTCGCTTAATTCATTAAACTACCTGATATTAAAAAATGATAAACGAGAATCAAGCAAATATCTGGCAAAATTATCAAGATATTTGCGGGCTACATTTGATGCATTGCAAAAAGAAAACCTGACATTAAATGACGAAATAAAAATAGTTTCGCAATACCTGAAACTTGAAAAACTTAGGCTGAAAGAGAAGCTCAATTATGAAATTGTTTTGGATGAAGAAATTGATTCGAATAATCACAAAATACCAGGCCTTTTTATCTTGCCTTTGCTTGAAAATGCATTATGGAAACGTATCCAGGCTCTCGAAAGCAATGGTTTTGTGAAAATATCGGTTGAAAAACATGAAAAGTACATAGAGGTTTTGTTAGAGGATAATGGTGTGTTTAGTCACCTTGATGAAATTGAAAACGGACAGGAAAGCTTTATAGAGCAAAGAAAACGCCTGCTTAACGATTTTTACAAAGGCCAAATAGTGTTTGATTTTATACCAAACACCCGGGTTTCTTTTAGCGAAACAGGTAATATAGTGAAATTAAAACTGTTAAATTAATTTCATTTAAATAAAGTATTCGACTAAATTTGTAAAGAAAGGCAATAGAACAGGAACTAAGAAAAGGCAAATACAATTTAATATGAAAACGGTGATTATTGATGATGAACCAGATGCGGTTGATTCATTAGAACTGATTATTGAAGATTATTTACCAGAATTGGCAATAACAAATACTTTTACCGATCCTCAACAGGCACTAAAAAAATTGCCGGTTATAGAACCCGATTTGGTTTTTCTGGATATTAACATGCCCGGACTAAACGGATTTGAGTTGCTTGAAAAACTAAATGACTTTAACTTTAATGTGATTTTTACTACAGCTTATGATGAGTATGCAATAAAAGCATTTAAGTTTGGGGCGGCTAATTATCTTTTAAAACCTATAGATATTGATGATTTAATTGCTGCAGTAAAAAGAGTAACAAAAAACAACGAAAAAGGGAATATTGAAAAAGCTTTGCAGCACATCAACTCTTACGATGATAATAAAATTGCCATAACCTCCATTGATGGAGTACACTATTTAAAATCCGAAGAAATAATTTTTCTTTATGCCGATCGTACTATCACCAATATAAAGTTGTTAAACGGGAAACAAATTATTGTAAAGAAATCGTTGAAAGATTTCGAAAACCATTTGCCAAACACCTTCTTCAGAGTGCATAACACCTATGTAATTAACATTTCTTTTGTAAAAAAGTTAATCAAATCCGACACTTCATGGCACATTGAAATGGATAACGGAGAGATACTTCCAATTTCACGAAGAAAACGTACAGAGTTCCTTCGATTGATGGAAAGGGTTACAGGAAATTCAATTAATTGATAGTTGTAAATTGATGAGAAAAATAGAATTAGACCTGTTTGGAAATGCTTGGTTAGTGAGTTTATTATTATGCATATTATGAGGAGTTGAATAGTTATTTCTCTGTGAAACAGTTATTTGCAGCTAATCACTTCCAGCGAAAAACATTGCTGCTAAACATAAAACCATAATAATTGACAACATATTTGAAACCTGTTTTTTCCAGCTTTTTTCCCTATTCAACCAAAATAAAGTCCATTGACTTATAATCATGTGTTTTACCATTGCAAAATAATTGTCGAACGAATTTACCGAACCAAAAACAAAGCGGGTGTTGTTTACTTTGTTTAAAATTCCCCAGTTCAGGTACCATCTAATAAGGAATGAAATAATCGCAATGTAAAGTAAAGTTGAAAACATCGTTAAAGATTTAATTCCTCTCAAAAATAGATGGAATTAGATGACTGGCAAGTTTTTATACTGCTAATTTTCTTAGAAATTAGATAACAATAAACCTTTTCCATATTTTTGCCCTTTCGTCAATAATTACCATCTTTGAATAGCAAAACAAATAATTTATAATTTCAACATAATCAACACCTTATCACTATAAAATTGACCCGGTTTTTACCGATAACTTATCCTGTTTTGTTTATAACTGCACATTCTGCATCAGCTCAACAATACGAAATTCCATCGCCAAACGGAAAAATAAAATTCTCCATTTCAACAGACAGAAAGCTTGCATTACTCCAGATTCGCTTTGATTCATGACCAATATACTAAACTCATAAATTCCAGGAGTACAAAGTAACAGTAGTTATAGCACGAAGTTTCACAAAGTAAAGAGGTAACATTGTGTGACTTTGTGCTAAACTTTGAGCAACTAAGTGCTACAAAGCATACTGCAACTCACTCAAATTCTTATAAACTCCATCTTTTAATTGTAGAAGCTCATCATGGGTGCCTTTTTCTACTAAATACCCTTTGTCAAGCACCAAGATTTGATCGGCTTTTCGAACAGTTGATAACCGGTGCGCAATCACAATCGAAGTCCTTCCTTTCATTAGTTTTTCCAAGGCATCCTGCACCAGTCGTTCCGATTCCGAATCGAGTGATGAGGTAGCTTCATCCAAGATTAAAATTTTAGGGTTTTTAAGTACCGCACGGGCAATAGCAATACGCTGTCTTTGTCCACCCGATAATTGTGTACCTCGCTCACCCACAATGGTTTCCAGTTTTTCCGGGAAACGGTCAATAAACTCCATGGCATTGGCTTTTTCAGCAGCATCAATAATTTCTTTATCAGATGCATTTGGCTTTCCATAAGCAATATTTTCCCGAATGGATCCTCCAAATAAAAAGATATCCTGTGGGACCAGGGCAATTTGGCTTCGCAACCACGAAATAGGAAAATCGAGGCTATTTTCTCCATCAAACAGAATTTTGCCCTCTTCGGGCTTGTGAAGTTGCAGTAAAAGGGTTGCAAAAGTTGACTTGCCTGCACCACTTGGCCCTACCAATGCAACCATTTGATTTTTAGTAATATTGATACTGATATTATTAAGGACGTCCTCATTTGGTCTTGATGGATAGGCAAAAGAAAGGTTATCAAAAGTAATTTGCCCGCTTAGTTCTTTCTGTGGCCATTTTTCATTCGAAGTAATGGGTTCTTCTTTTTCCTCAAATATTTCAAAAAGGTCTTCGGTAGCGCCAACAAATTTTTGAATACGTGCTATTACGTTGGCCAAACCTCCAATTGTTCCACCAATAAAACCTGTATACAACACGAATGAAAACAAATCACCTGAATCAAAATCGCCTTGAGCCAGCAAGGTGGAACCACGCCAAACAACTGCAACTATTGCCCCAAATAAGCCTAAAATAATAAACGCTGAAAATGCTCCACGGTACTTGCCTGCTTTCATGGCAACTTTTGCAATTTCGTTGGTGCGTTTTTTATACCTAAACATTTCAAAAAACTCATTGGTGTAGGTTTTCACACTTTGGATGCCCTGCAGGGTTTCCTCAACAATGGTGTTTGAATCAGCAATTTCAGTTTGAATTTGCTTTGAAAACTTTCGGATATAACGACCAAAAAAGAACACCAGCAGCATCATAGGCGGGATAATAGCTAGCATAAAAAGCGTTAGACTTACCGATGTATAGGCCAAAAATGCGATACCTCCGACAATGATTATAATTTGTCGGATAAATTCCGCAAGTGTAGTGGTCAACGTTTCTTGTAAAAGTGTAACATCCGATGAAATTCGGCTATTTAGTTCACCCACACGGCGCTTTTCGAAAAACTTAACAGGTAGCTTAATGAGGTGATTATAAGTTGCTTGCCGAAGTGAAGCCAGCGACTTTTCAGTGACATTTACAAACAGTACCACCCTAAAATAAGAAAGTATTGCCTGCCCAATTAAGAGTCCTCCAAGTACCAAAACAAAGTAATTGATTTTATCAAACTGACCTTTTTGACCTGCGCCAAAAAGCTTGCCCATCAAATGAGGGAATAATAAACTGGGAGCACTGGAGGCAAAAAGAAATAGCATGCCAATGATAAACTCCCATTTATAGGGTTTTATGTATTTGTACAGCTTAAGCAAGTTCGGTAAGCTGGATCTGGTTAGTTTTCGTTTCTTTTTTTCAGTCATTTGTTTTTAGTTTAATGATATTATGATGTTTTGGTTCAATTTGAAAAGTAAAATTAAAAAATGAATTGGATTTTTTTTTATCTTAGGTAAGGGTTTATATGTTTTTACACTAAATGATAAAATTATGCTTGATTTTATTGAATCTTCAGTCTTACTTTTAATAATTGTAACACCTATTACCTTTTTTTTATTGCGATTTCTATTTAAAGACTCAGTGTTTTGGAAAATCGGCTTGATTTGGGTGGTTTCGGCCATTATGGTTTCCTTAAATAGCGAAGCTAAAGTTCTTTTTGAAGGCTATACCAGGGCTTATGTTATCCCAATAAATGTGACTGTTTTAAGTGTGGCCATCTATTGGGCTTCAATAATTGTAAAAAAGCCCTTATTTGAAATGGTAAATGATTTATCAAAGCTAATCCATGGGGATTTAAGCATAAAAATTGCTAATCAGTATAAAAAAAGAAAAGATGAATTAGGAACATTGGCTATTTCAGTCGACAAACTTGCTTCAACCTTGAATAAAATGTTGAGTCAGATGAAAGAGAATTCTGATAAACAAAATACAATTAGTCAAAATATGAATGCCATTGCTAGTTCATTAACCAACTCAACTTCGGCGCAGGCTTCTTCCATTGAAGAAATCTCGGCAAGTATGGAAGAAATTGCCTCAAATATTAACCTCAACGCTGAAAATTCAGTAAAAACTGAGAAAAATACATTGAAAACAATTGAAAATATTGAAATTGGAAGCCAATCAAGTATAGAATCCATTAATGCCATAAAAAAAGTAACCGAAAAAGTACAGTTAATTAACGATGTGGCTTTTCAGACAAATATCCTTGCCTTAAATGCTGCTATTGAGGCATCGCATGCCGGTGAAGCAGGTAAAGGGTTTGCTGTTGTTGCAAACGAAGTTAAAAAATTGGCAGAAAGAAGTAACCAGGCAGCTCAGGAAATTGAACAAGTTTCAGCAGATGTTTTAAAAATGGCCGAAAACTCTGGTTCGCAGTTCCAAGCCATTGTTTCAGAAGCTGGTTCTACGGCTAAATTGATAAAAGAAATTACCTCAAACAGTCTTGAGCAGAACACAAATGTTCAGCAAATTAATGACTCCATTCAAAGCTTGAACCAGATGGTGCAGACCAACACCAATGAAGTGGATAAAATTAATTCGCTCGCTGAGAACCTTTCTGGCACTGCGGATGAAATGATTGGGCTGATTAATTATTTTACATTAAAGACCTAATAACCTGCTTTATCAAAAGAGGCTGAGAAAATGCAAGGAAAAATTATTGTTTTTTTAAAACTCTTTGCACTTTTTTACAACCTTTTTCATGTAATACCAAACCGCTATCAAGATAGAAAAAAAAGGTTTTGGTGTAACTTAGAGAACGAAGTGAACGCTCTCATGACCAAAGGGAATAATACCGAAGGATTAGCATGTTAGGGAATTTTAATTTCCGTTACATGATAACCATTCGGTATAAATATTTAATTTTAATAGGCTTAGGCGTTTTTCAGCGAGTCCTACCTAAATAAAATCCTAAACAAAGTCCATGGCGAATTTTTCTCGAACCAAAAGTCAAAAAACAGAGAGGTTGATGACAAGGAAGAGCGAAAATTGAAAATTGTGCTTTTTAAAGAAAGTCGGTAGTAAAGAACCAAGCCGCTTAGCGGTTTTTTGTAAATACATCATACGAATATGTATCTGTAGTGCATTGTATAAAAATACCCGCTTAGCGGCTACTTCCAGCTTAGGCCTTCCGACTTCTGACTATAAACTATTTCATGCTAATCAACTCCTTAAAATCATCCAGTGAATTTATGGGCACTGATTTCATTTTAAACTTATACGAAGGTGTTTTGCTTTTTTTAAGCTTTTCAAAATTAATTTTGTTATAGTCTTTTGAGCTAAAATAAGCAGCTTCGGTATCAGAAATAACTGCAATAAATTTGGCAGTGCTATCCGGGGCAATCATTATACTGTCTGAATTATTGTATTTTATTTTAGTAAAAGATTTATTGTTATCCACAAAATAATAAATATTTATTTCGTTAGCTTCTTTTTCAAGTTCTTTGTCAAACTTAAACTCACTGTTCACCATAATGTTGTTTTCCATTTTCATAATTCGATCCCAGTTAAAATAACCTGTGCGCCCCACTTCAAAAGTCCGATAAACTGCAAATTGGGCAGCAAGTCGTTTTTGTTCAGCTTCAATTTTAGCCATTATTTCATCATATTTTTCTTTCCAGGTATCTGGTGGATAAGCAAATAAATGCTTCATAAGCATTACAGCTTTCACACTGATATTTACCTTGTTCTTCTTTTTTACCAACAACATATTGTAAGTATCATTACCGAGGTAGGTAAGTTTTTCAACATAACAGCTTTTGGCTATCCGTGGCAGTCTTTTTCTATTTAATAATTGCCAGACCATCTGATAAGCATCATACTGCACGCCCCTGTAGTTTAGTCGGTGATAACAGAAGATTCCAGAGTAGGAAAGGCCATAACTTTCTGCCTTTCGTTTTGGTAACTTGCTTTTGTAATTTTTTTCAATCTGGGTGTAGTTGTCTTTGTAGTACACATCCAGAATGGCATCATAATTTAAGGCAAAATAGTCTTTGTCAAAAGGAAATGGCATTTTGGGCTGTAGCAGCTCAATGGTATCCTTAATTTCCTGTATCTTAGGGTTTTCTGTGGGCGCATTGGTGCCAATGTATTCCCAGTTTTTGGCCTCTTCATCCAAAAAGTAAAAGTTATAGTTGGCGTTGGCTTCGTTTGAGGCCATTTGCACAGTCAGGCTTTTATCATCAGCAATAAAAATTTCAGTACTGTCTTTAAATGAGCGAACCTCAAACATACCTGCTGTAACCAGGTTCTCTTTTCTTCCTGCAGTGTCATAAGATAACGGGATACCAGCTAAAAATACATCTCCTGCATCTGAAAATTCACGGTATTTTAGGTTGATTTTCCCTGTGATTTTGTTTCCGGTGCTGTCTACCCAAATATCTGGTGGGACAATAATTCTGCTGCCGGATGTGAACAAAAGAGTGTCACCACTTTCTGCATCAAATGCAAAATTGGTATAACTTTGATTAAGGGCAGAAAATGGAGGCGAAATAAATGGTTTTTCAACTACTTTGTCGGAGCAGGAAGCTAAAATTAGCCCCAGCAACAAGGAAATTAACAATAGATTTTTTTGTAGTTTCATAGCACAAGTATTTAATGGTTAAGTAATTTATTATGATTGAGTTAAAAGCTATTTAAAGATTGATTTGTAATGATTTAAATAAAAATCTACAGCCACAGCCGCGTACGAATATTGCTCACCTTTGTATTTTGTTCCGTAAGGGAAAAATTTATCATCAATGCAATTTTCAATACTTGATTTTTCGCAATCAAACCCATGATTGTAGGCGGTAGCTACGAACTTAATATTTTCTGTAGTGCTTTTATTTTTCAGGTTAAACTTTTGATTAACAATGTCGTAGAAAGCTGAAATGTAAATCAGCTGGTAGCTTAAAAGTTTTAATCTTCGTACTCTTTCTTTTCTAATGGCCTTGGCCTTTTTTTTACCAAAATGGATAAGCAATTCATATTTTTCAGCCAATTGAGAAGAGCTGGCAATCTGATTTTCTACCTTTTCGGCAAACGAAGGTTTAATTTGAAAGTCGCCAATTGAAAAGTCAACATAATCTGCCCCAAAATCAATATAAACTAACTCAACAGCTGTTGTTTCAAGATAATCTTTTACTATTGAATAACGGATTCTTTCCGGAAAAATAACAGGGACTATTAATTCCTGATTTACAGAGTGATAGATGAAATAAGAGGTGATGATTGATTTTCTTTTTTCAAAATAGTTTAGCGCATGGTCATAATCACTCCCAAAAATTGTTTGATAATCAGAAGAAGTACCATATTGCAGGAACAGCAGTAATAAAAAAGAGATTTTTTTCACTCGTTTATTATCGTTTATTTTAAAAAATTAAGCATGTCCATTGTGGAGGAAGCTTATAATTTTTAAAGTCCCTCAAAGAGAGTTCATGGGTTTGTTTTGTTCCATTAAGTTAACGAAAATTTTTTACATAATATTGTAAATAAGGAGTTTATTGCACGATTCCTTTGAAATTCAATATAACTTTTTATTTTTGGGTTTGCACTAAATCGAAATAAAATGACATTTGCAGAAAAAGTAATTAGTTTTAACAAGCGCCTTGATTTTAAAGGTAAATTACCAGCAGGAATCAGGATTATGAACCCTTTTAAGCTAAATCCGCATGCTTTTGAGGCTTCAAGCAAGTTCTACAGAAAATTTTATAAGGATAGTAAGCCGAGAAAGTTGATTCTCGGTATTAATCCTGGCAGGTTTGGTGCAGGAGTTACAGGTGTGCCCTTTACCGATTCAAAAAGGCTGGAAAACGAGTGCGGAATAGAAATTCAGGATGTTTCTACCCACGAAATGTCTTCGGTTTTTGTATATGATTTTATCAATGCATATGGTGGCGCAGAACAGTTTTATGGAGATTATTACATCAATTCGGTGTGTCCGCTTGGGTTTTTAATTGTTGATAGCAAAGGCAAGGAAAAAAACTATAACTATTATGACAGCAAGGAACTTGAAAAAGCAGTAAGGTCTTTTATTATAAAAACCTTAAAAGAGCAACTGGATTTTGGTATTGAAACCAACGTTTGTTATTCGCTGGGTTCAGGTAAAAACTATAAGTATCTTAAAGATCTGAATAATGAGTTAAAATTATTTAAGGAAATTTACCCTTTGGAACATCCCAGGTACATCATGCAATACAAAACCAAACTGAAAGAGGAGTATGTGAAAAAATTTGTGGAAATACTAAAAAAGAAATAGGGTATTGATGAATGAAATTTCTATTAATCAATGATATTCTATATCGTTTAGCAAAGGGCTTATTTTGCTGTATATTAGCGTATTAGTATATTTGCAAACAGAGCAAGATTCAATATACCAATATACCGGTAAACCAATATACCTTTCTACTCATTGGTTTAATGAATATTATTTCTAAGCTACATTGAATGCTATTTGAGTAATTTATTATCTAATCTCAATTTCCGATTTATTTCCTTTAATGGTAAGCAGTAGATGCTCTTTGTAATGAATATGAACCACACCATTTGCATTTTCAGAAACAATAAACTCGTTTTTACTATCTTTCAGCTCTGCTGAAACATCAGAAGGTTTGGGAATAAAGCTCCAAACTGGTTTTCCAAATTTCTCCCTCATTAATTTAGAACCCCAACTATAAAGCTGCTCCTTTTTTACGTAGTTCGACCAAACTTCGCAAATGGAACGATTTAACTCTTCGTTATCAGTTAAAACAATGATGGACTTTAATGATGAGGTGATTATTTGAGGAATTTCTTCCGGAGCAAATGCATCGTTGTGAGATGCCTTTAAGCCTTTTTCAATGGCAACGTTTACAAATTTATGGTTGGTATCGATTAAATAACAACTGATATCGCTATTATTTTCAATTGCTTGTGCCAGGTTACGTGAAAATCTATTTGCTCCAACAAAAAGAACAACAGGGCTTTTGTCCCTTGCAAGTTTCAATAATTTAGCAAATAGCTCAGCTGTAGAACCTTGCAGAATAACAGTAATAATAATAACAGCATAAACAAATGTTTCAACAAACCAGGCATTTTCATATCCTAACTTTTTAAGCTCAAGTGAGAATAAAGAGGCAATAGATGCTGCCACAATACCACGAGGGGCTACCCATGACAAAAATATTTTTTCTCTTTTCTTTAAATCGCTATTGGCTGAACATAATAAAATGCTTATTGGGCGTATTAAAAACACAGCACATAAAATAAATAGTAGCTGATAAGTTGTTAATTGAAGAAAGTTTTCCAATTTTAAATTAGCCGCCAATAGCACAAACAAAACAGCTAAAGCAAGTTCTGAAAGTTCGAATTTAAAATGGAGGACATTTTTAATACCATGCGGTTTAAAATAAGCAAAGGTAAAGCCAGCTACAACTACCGAAAGCAATCCTGATTCGTGCGAAAAATAATTTGACAGAAAGTAAACCAGCAAGACAAATACCAGTGTAAACAAAATGATATAAGCCGGAGGAATTATTTTTCTTTTTATTAACCAGTACAGTAATAAGCCTGCAACAAATCCTGATACAGCACCTGTGAAAAATCGCAGCGAAAAGCCTATTAAATGACTTTGGATGGTTCCGGTTGTTGTTAACCAGTCAAAGCAGAGTATTGCTATAAAAACGCCAATAGGATCAATAAAAATAGCTTCCCAGTTTAAGATCTGTTTCACCTTTTGCCTTACACTAATTCGTCTTAAAATTGGGGAAATTACCGAAGGACCAGTGACAATTATCAAACTTCCTATTAAAAGTGAAAAAGTGATGGAGTAGTCCAACAAAAGCCATGCTATTAGTGCAGTTCCTATCCAAGTGATGATTACCCCTAAACTTAATAGCTTACCAATTATTTTTCGAGACATGGTAAAGCCTTGTGTATCAAGGGTTAACCCTCCTTCAAACAAGATAATTCCAATACAAACCGAAATAATAAGTGGTAAACCATTGCCCAAATATTCTGGCTGCACAATGTTTACCCCGTAGGGGCCAAGTGAAATGCCACCAATAAGTAAAGGAACAATAGCTGGAATTTTCAGTCTGTAAGCAAGTATTTTAAAAACAACACCAAAAAATGCAGCAAGTATAATCGTTCCAAAAAGCTTTTCCATTCTATCTTTTAAGGTGAATCATTAAATACTAAAATATGCATAATATTTTAATAAAGTAAACTGTAGGATGTATCCAATACAAAAAAAAGCTCAAAATCCAATGGAAGATTTTGAGCTCTTAAATCTGGTTTTTCATATTAAGTGGTTTAGTTAAGATTATTTTTAAAGGCAATTAAGGCATTTCGGAATAATATTGCTAGCAAAACAGGCATTAAACCACCAGGGCATGGTGCAATTGAACCGGCAACATTGATAATAGCTTCGGTATTTACACCTCCACGAATAATAGGAATTAATCTTTCAGCGTTGTTCTTACTAGGAATTTCATCAACAAGGTTTGAGTAAATATCAACAATGCAAACTCCTGGTTTTAACCATTCTGGTTGAATACACTCTACATTTTCACTTATAACAAAAAGATAATCAGCTCTTTTGCAATAATCTACAATGTGCTCATTATCAATGTTTATAATGGTAAAAGAACAGTCGGGTGGAACAGCTTGCGACGAAGCAGTTCTAAGAATCAAATTTCTGAATGGGTTTGATATAAAATCCTGATCAGTTGCAAAGACAAATTCAGAACCCTTTGCAATTTTTACTGACTCGTGCTGAAATAACTCTATCAAGGCTGCTGGCAGGCACATTGGATATTTAGTATGAGCTATTCCGTTTGTTAATGTATCCATCACATTTAGTGGATGAAAACCTTCCACTTCCTTATCTTTTTGTATTTTTTCAATAACTCTAATGGCATTGATATGTTTAGGAACAGGTTGTAGAAGAACAATAGCATGGATGTTTTTGTCTTCGTTAAGTAATTCGATTTCATTAATTAACTCTTTTTCAGAGGTGTCGGCTGGTTTTGTTTTTATAACCGCATTAAATCCTAATTCATTGGCCGCTTGTTTATGAAGTCCAATTGTGTATTTCATCAATGGTTGGTGTCCAACACATGCAACAAATGCAATTGTAGGAATAATGTCAGACTTTTCCCGAATTGTTGAAATTTCCTTTTTAACTTTAGCGAATATCCTTTCTTTAAGAGATTCGCCCTGAATAATTTTTGTTTCCATGATTAATTATTTTTTAATGATTTGTATTCTTTCTGCTGATTGGCTGTAAGTGTTTTAGTGTTAGTGTATTACCTGTTTCTTGCATTAAACCCAATTAGCAAACTGAATTTTGCTCCATTTGGTGATGGCTCAAAGGCCAAATTAACTGGGAAGTTTACATGTTCAGCCTTAAAAGTTATTCCAACAGCCAGCACATAACCCAGTCCTGATGCTGAAAAACTTGGTCCCATACCAAATTCTGCACCCTTTGGACTTCTAATCCCAAACAAAAGGTTCGCACTTGGTAGAACTACATTTTGCTCCATTCCTCCTAACAATATAACACCTTCAACTAAACCAGAAGTTCCATTTGAAAGAGTAAAAAAACGAGATTCAAACTGCCACCCAAATTGAGAAATAAATGGATTGACAGATAGTTCTTCTTTTAGAAGTCTTGCATCTTCTCCATCACCAATATAAGTAAGCCCAACGCGGGGACCGCTTAAAAATATTGGTTCATAGATCTCTGTTCGGTCTTGTTGTGCCTTTAAGCAGGTTGTTTGCATATAACACCCAAGACTAAGTACTAAGCAAATAATAATTTTTTGTGTTTTCATGGCTCTATTTTTTAAGTGTATTAAACTCATTTCTAGATTGTTATGTTTAAACTCTATACATTTGATCCAATAAAGTCTCAAGCATGTCGTTCACGTTTTCTCTGTTATCTAACGAAGCTGCTATACCATACATGGCAGCTTGTTTATGCGAACTTTTATTTTCATTAGATAAACTTTTGGATATGGATTGATTGGTGATTTTCTTAAATAAACCCGATGGTAAAGCCTTCGATAACCCCTTTGCTGCAGCAATTTTCAAATCACTAGATTGTTTGTCTTTTTTTAATCGTTTTGGATTCTCTATAATGTTTTTTAAATCTGAAATAAACTCTTTAGCTTTTCCTACATTCCCAGCGGATACTGTCATTTGTAAAGCATCCGGAAATTGTAGCCGATTCAGAAACCAGCCTCTTTCTTCCAAGGCATCACCTATATTGAAAATATCTCCTTTGGTTGAGGTAAATGAAAAAACACTCATGTTGGGTTGACCTATAATTTTCAATCCGGGAATAGCTACAATACCTGTAATTAACTTTTTGGTTTCTTCCATTACCGATTGAACAATTTGTTTGTACCCTTCTTTGCCTAACAATTTCATAATGGCCCAGGTTCCAGCTAGTGCATTGCCACCTTTTGTCCCGGTTAATGTTGGCGATACGAAAATTCCACCAGACCAGTTGGGATAAATGAAGAACTGCTTTTTCCTCAATTCTTTGTTGCGGTAGAGTATAATAGAAGTGCCTTTAGGAGCATAACCATATTTATGAGGATCAAGAGAAATACTTGTAACACCCGGAATGCTAAAATCAAAATCTGGCACAGGATGTCCTAGCTCCTTTATAAATGGAAGTACAAAGCCTCCTAAGCAGGCATCAACATGAAGTAATATGTTGTTTTCTTGCGCAATACCAGCGATTTCTTTAATAGGGTCAACTATTCCATAAGGGTAGCAGGGAGCGGAACACCCAATAAGAATTGTGTTAGAGTTGATTGCTTCAGCAACTTCCTCTACATCAGCTTTTTTGTCTTCACCTACAGGAATTATTACTGGTTTAATATCAAGGTAATGACAGGCTTTTAAAAATGCAGGATGGGCGCTTTCGGGTATAATTATTTCAGGAGCTTTAATTTTCGGATGTTTCTTTTTATTTATATCACG
This sequence comes from Bacteroidales bacterium, assembly GCA_050291445.1. GTDB lineage: Bacteria > Bacteroidota > Bacteroidia > Bacteroidales > NBLH01 > NBLH01. The sequence continues at coordinate 27,354 of JBNKJW010000011.1, forward strand.
AGCAGTTTTTATAGCCATTAAAATGCTTTCTGTCCCACCAGAAGTTGCATTTCCGACAACATCTTTGCTTCCGTTTAGCAATTCGGCAGCCATGGCAACAATCTCATTTTCAAATTTTCTCAGCGAAGCAAACCTTAACGGGTTTAGAGCATTATCATAAGAGAACTTTTGTGCAATTTTTGAAACAACTTTTGCTATTTCCTGCCCCGGATGATATACAAATCCGTACATTTTTCCAGATTCCCATTTTGCATCGTTTTCTTTTAAAAAGGCCGTTTCGTTTTGTAATTGCTCTTCAGGCAATCCTTCTTGTGGGAAAAAGTTTTTTTTGTTCATTTTTAATTATTTTAAAATCCAGGCTATTGCAAGTCCTAAATAGTTACCAATTGCATATCCAAGTAATCCCATAATTATTCCTGAGGCAATCAGTTTTTCATTTTTGATTGCGCTGGAAACCGGACCAATAAAAGCAGGTCCAAATATGGCAGCAGTAGAGCTTATTATTAGCGTATCTGCATCAATTTTAAAAATGAAAGCTAATACAAGCTGAATCAGAACCGCTCCAAGCACAACAAACCCACAGTATAAAAATAAAACAGAGCTGGCTGCCAGTAGTTCCGAAAAATCAGCCATTGCCCCCATACTTAGTGCAAATACCATTAATAAATATTCAGCAGATTGATAGGTATAAGCCAGTTGCTGCACACGTTTTGAAAAAGATGCTATTATTCCAAGGCTTGTTATTCCCAGAATAATTATCTGCGCCGACATTTTTCCTGTCAGTATTAATGAAATAACAACAGAAACACCAAAAATGAAAGTTGCCAGTATTATACTAGTGATTACTGAAAAAGTAATTTCTTTTTGAGTGCGATTTTGAGTGTCGTTTTGTACCGAGATTGGCTTAATGTCATTATTTTTATTAAATCTTGGAAGAAAAAGATGATAAATACTTTTTGCGATACTTATCAAAAAAATGAAGTAGATGCCACTAAAAACAATATCGGCACTATTAAGTAGTATAAATACCTCTTCATCAACATTCAGGGCAATACCAATTGCACTCATATTAGGAGTTCCTCCAGTATAAACTCCTATCATCATACCTGCTATTTTCCAGGGTTCAGCAATTTGATTCTTTAATACGTAAAATACCAGGGCAGAGCTAAGAACAACGCTAAAAACCCCCAATATGAAAGAGAAAAAACCTGATTTTAAATATTTTGACCATTTGACAAAATTGGAAGAAAACAATAATAGTGGTATTGCCAGGCAAACACTTATTTCGGATGTTGTTTGTAAAAGGTTTGTGTTTAAATCCAAAGAAAGATTGCCTAAAAGCATTCCAATAAGATAACAAATAACAATTGGGCTTAGCCAGTTAATTACCTTTATCCTTTTTTCAGCTTTTCTTAAAACCCAAGGAATCAGAAGAAAAATAATTAATATCAGTATACTTAATGTTTTCATGTTTGGTAGTTCAATTTTCCGGTTCATTTATTTAATGTAAAGTTACGAATACATTAGGCTGGGTGGTAATTGAAAACTACTGATAGCTCGCGAATTCATGTGTTTTTTACTAAACAAGCCGGATGATTAAAAAAAATACTGGTAGATTAGTGAAAAATGCAAATAGCAGCATTTAGGTGGCAGTTTTTACTAATTTTGTCAAAGAATATTGCCTCAATTTGCTTTTTTTCATAAATTTAGTTAATGAAGGATTTAGGGAACAACATACAAATCCTCCTTTTTCAGAAAATTAATGACCAATTGCCCTCGCACATTTCTTTAGTAGATGAAGTTTCGGGAGTACTTGGGATTACTGTTGACAGCGCTTATCGCAGGATTAGGGGAGAGAAGCCAATATCTGTTTTTGAAGTTCAGAAATTGTGTAATCATTACCGTATTTCGTTTGATGATATGGTAAATGCGCCAATTAATACAATAACCTTTCACTCAAAACTTCTTAATGAAGAAACTTTTTCTTTTAATGGCTTTTTTGAAAGCATGCTAAAGCATTTTCAATTCTTTGAGCAAAATGAAAAGATAGAGATTGTGTTTGTTGTGAATGAGTTAAACATCCTTCAACTTATGCAGGTTCCTGAATTAATGGCATTTAAGCTGTTTTTCTGGCAAAAATCAAATCTTGGTTTCCCAGGCTACCACGATAAGTTTTTTTCTCTTGCCAACCTGGATGAAAATATACTTAAACAAGGGATCGAGATCAATAAAAAGTATGTTAAAATAAAAACTATTGAGTTAACAACCGAAGAGAACCTAAACAGTTTTCTTAAACAAATACTTTTTTACAGCGAAGCTGGTTTTTTTGAAACAAAAGATGATGCAATAAAATTATGTGAAAAGTTATTTGAGTTAGTTGACCATATGAAATTGCAGGCTGAGATGGGATTAAAGTTTTGGTTTGGTGAAAAACCTGTTGGAGAAGAAGGGAACTTTTTATTATACTATAACGACATAATTTTAGCTGATAATACCATTTTGGTAGCAGCAGGAAGCAATAAAATTACGTTCATAACAAATAATGCCATTAACCTTATTTATACGTTTAATGAGAATTTTTATAACTACAATTACAATTGGTTTAAAAACTTGATTCAAAGATCAACTTTAATTAGTGGTATAGGTGAAAAAGAGCGTAGCAAATACTTTCTTAAACAACGTGAAAAAATCCAGGCAGTTATTGAAAAGTTAAGGTGACTCCATCATAAAACCTCAATACTGTAACCAATCTTATTGGGTTTTAGCTTTACCTGGTAAAAACATTTTGATAATACATATAAATTACTAATTTTACACACGTGTGTATTTTATAATTATGCTTACCAGGATAACCATAAAAGATATTGCAAAAGCATTAAACATTCATCATTCAACAGTTTCCAGGGCTTTAAGAAATGATAGCCGTGTGAAGGAAGAAACCCGAAAAATGGTTGTTGAATATGCTGAGAAAAAAGGGTATCATACCAATATGATAGCTCTTGAGCTTAGAGGCAAAAAACGTAATACAATTGCAGTTGTTGTGCCTAATATCAACCACCGTTTTTTTTCTAATGTAGTAAGTGTGTTTGCCAATATAGCCTCCGAACAGGGGTATGTTGTGTCCGTCTTTCAGTCAAATGAAAGTCTTGAAAGAGAAATTCAAATTATTGACACCGTTATTCAGCATAATTTCTCAGGAGTTATTGCCTCAATTTCAATGGAAAGTAATGATGTTGAGCATTTTGAAAAACTAGCAAAACATTCAATCCCATTAGTTATGTTCGATCGTACTTGCAAAAACCTTGATGTTTCAAAAGTATTGGTAAAACATGTTGATATTATGGAACAGGCTGTAAAAATGCTTGTTCAAAGAGGGTATAAACAGATAGCCCATATAAGTGGACCTAAGGACTTTAGCGTTTTTGGCGAACGGCAAAAAGGTTATATGAAAGCAATAAATGAGTTAGGTTTAAAGTATCAAAAAAATGCATGTTTTCAGCAAGGGTTTAATGCAGAAGATGGTCAAAAAACAACAAAATTACTCTTTGAAGAGGAAACGGTACCAGATGCAATAATCAGTGATTCATCTAACCTTGTGTATGGAATTATTAAAGAGTTGACAAATAGGAAGTTGAAGATTCCTGAAGATGTTGCCTTGGTTGTTTTTGGCGAAAACCCTGCGCTTGAAATTCTGAACCCTTCAATTATCAGGATTATTCAGCCCGAGAAAGATATTGCACAAAGTGCTTTTGAACTGTTAGATGATAAATTAAAAAATGGGACTACCATTAAAAAAAGTATCAAATTATCAGCAAAAATTGTCCAGCTAGAAGATTATTGAAATTTATATTAAATTGCACACGTGTGCAAATAATTTATATGTTATGTTAAAAGGAATATCACCACTAATTAGCCCTGAATTACTGAATGTTTTAGCTCGTATGGGGCATGGAGACGAAATTATTTTAGCCGATGCCCATTTTCCTGGCGAAAGTTTTAATTCTAATGTTTTACGGGCCGATGGACTTCAAATTTCAAATTTATTGGAGGCTATTTTACCTTTATTTGAGTTGGATTCTTATGTGCCTGCTCCATTGGTCATGATGACGGCAGTTGAAGGCGATGAACTGGATCCTGCTGTTGAGCAATCATACCTTGAGGCCATTCGTAAAACAAACCCTAATGTTGCCCCAATTGAACGAATTGACCGCTTTGCTTTTTACGAAAGAACAAAAAGCGCATTTGCTGTACTTATGACTGGCGAAACAGCTAAGTATGGAAATATCTTACTGAAAAAAGGAGTAACCCCCAGTTTATAAATTCTATAATTGGAACTATGAAATCTAATGTAAAAGTTGTTGAAAAAGAATATCTCATACCATTTATCCTTATAACTAGTTTATTTGCACTCTGGGGATTTGCAAATGATATTACAAATCCAATGGTTGCTGCATTTCAGACGGTGATGGAAATTTCAACTAAAAGAGCATCTTTGGTACAGTTTGCTTTCTATGGAGGATATGCTACTATGGCAATTCCTGCCGCTTTGTTTATTCGCAAATTTGGGTACAAAAAGGGGATCCTTGTTGGTTTAGCACTCTACGCAACAGGGGCACTTTTGTTTTTTCCTGCAGCACAATACGAAGTTTTTATTTTCTTTCTGCTTTCCTTGTATATTTTAACTTTTGGACTGGCTTTTTTAGAAACTACTGCTAATCCTTACATTTTATCAATGGGAGACCCTGAGACTGCTACCCGTAGACTCAACCTGGCGCAAGCCTTTAACCCATTAGGATCCATTACAGGGATGTTTATAGCCACACAGGTTATTTTAACATCGCTAAAAATTGATAGTATTGATAATTTTTCTGCTTTAGATGCTGCAACAAAAGCAGCATACAGAACGCATGATTTAGGGATCATAAAAGCACCTTACATTACTCTTGGATTTGTGGTGCTAACCATCTTATTAATTATTGCCCTTGCTAAAATGCCCAATGGAAGTAAGATGAAATATAGTTCTACAGTAAAAGACACTTTTAAACGATTAATGAAAAATAAACGCTATGTTGAAGGAGTTGTAGCCCAGGCTTTTTATGTTGGGGCCCAAATAATGTGCTGGACTTTTATTATTCATTATGGCGAAAATATCGGACTTACCAAGGCAGAGGCACAGAATTACAACATTATTGCAATGGCAATCTTTATCTCAAGCAGATTTATAAGTACATTTTTAATGAAGTATGTAAATTCCCGAAAGCTATTAACCGTATTTGCTATTGGAGGAATAGCAACACTAAGCGGAGTAATTCTTATCCAGGGAATGCCTGGAATGTATTGTCTTGTTGCTACTTCAGCCTTTATGTCCTTAATGTTTCCTACTATTTACGGAATTGCATTAAATGGACTTGGAGAGGATGCTACACTTGCCTCAGCCGGATTAATTCTTGCCATTGTTGGTGGTGCAGTTATGCCTCCATTGCAGGCAGCTATAATTGATATTGATAAAGTTCTTGGTTTGCCGGGTGTGAATGCATCATTTGTATTACCCCTGGTGTGTTTTATTATAATAGCAATTTATGGATACAGGTCTATAAAAACAGAAAAAGTATAGTCTTAAAATTACATGAAATTATGACAGATAAAGTTGATAATATAAATCCCGAATTAGTGCCTAAAAAAACTTTAGCAAATGGAGCTGTTATACCTGCAATTGGGTTAGGTACATTTGGTTCCGATCATGTTTCGCATGAACAGGTTGCCCAAGCTGTAAAGTACGCAATAAAAATAGGTTATCGACATATTGATTGTGCATCGGTTTATGGTAACGAAAAACAAATTGGCAAAGTTATAAATGAATTGATAGCTGAAGGTGTGGTAAAACGCGAAGAGCTTTGGATAACATCAAAAGCATGGAACGATATGCATGATGATGGAGATGTTATCAAATCGTGCAAACAAAGCTTAAAAGACCTTCAACTTGATTACCTGGATCTTTATCTTATCCATTGGCCATTCCCTAATTATCATGCACCTGGTTGCGATGTTGATGCCCGCAATCCGGATGCTAAACCTTATATTCATGAGAATTACATGGTTGCCTGGCTACAAATGGAACAACTGGTTGAAATGGGATTGGTAAAAAACATTGGCACATCTAATATGACCATTCCAAAGTTTGATTTGTTATTAAAAGATGCAAAAATAAAACCTGTTGTAAATGAAATGGAGTTACATCCTCATTTTCAGCAGGTTGAATTCTTTAATTATTGCTTAAAAAACAACATTCAGCCCATTGGTTATTCTCCAATAGGCTCTCCGGCTCGCCCGGATCGTGACAAAACTGTTGATGATACCGTTGATGTAGAAGATCCGGTAATTGTGCGGATTGCTCAACGCCTGGGCGTTCATCCGGCGGTTGTTTGTATAAAATGGGCTGTGCAGAACGGACAAATACCTATTCCGTTTTCATCGAACCCTAAAAACATTCAGGGCAACTTGCAAGCTCTGATTTCTGAGCCAATAACCGAGGACGAAATGACAGAAATTAGCAAAATAGATAAAAATTGCAGGTTAATTAAAGGTCAGGTCTTTTTGTGGGAAGGTGCCGAAAGTTGGGAAGATCTCTGGGATTTGAATGGAGAAATTGTAAAATAGCTATTTGTTATTAGATTTCGCTTAATGACTAATCATCAATGTTTAATGACATATTATCTAATAACTAACATGGAACTGAAATAGAAACTAAAAAACTTAAAAATAATGGCAAAAATGGAAACAAAAATGATGGCTGCTTACCTCCCTGGTAACAGCTCCGTTGAAATGAGAGAGGTTGATGTGCCCACTCCGGGCCCGGGACAAGTATTGGTAAAAACCAAGTCTTCAACCATTTGTGGAAGTGATATCAGGGCTATTTATCGCGAACACTTAGGGAAAGGGCCGGAGGCCTATCAGAATAAAATAGCTGGTCACGAGCCTTGTGGACAAATTGTAGCTTGTGGCCCTAATATGAAACGATTTAAAGAAGGTGACAGGGTGGTACTTTATCATATTTCGGGTTGTGGAGTATGTAACGACTGTAGGCGTGGTTATATGATTTCGTGCTCCAGCCCATTTCGCCAGGCATACGGTTGGCAGCGCGATGGAGGTATGGCCCCTTATATTTTGGCCGATGAAAAAGACTGTATTTTATTGCCTGATGAGCTTACTTACACTGATGGCGCCCAGGTTGCATGCGGTTTTGGAACTGTTTACGAAGGGCTTGAAAAAATCGGGGTTTGCGGAAATGACCAGGTGTTGGTTACAGGTCTTGGCCCTGTTGGTTTAGCTGCATTGATGTTAGCCAAAGCACTGGGAGCGACCAAATTAGTAGGTGTGGATACCATTAAAGAACGCTGCGATATTGCCAAAAACTTGGGCCTTGCTGATGCTGTTTTTGTTGCTGGTGAAGATACTTTAGAGAAAGTAATTGCCGAAACTGATGGAGGTAAAGGTTTTGAGCGTACAGTGGACTGTTCCGGACATACTTTGGGACGGCAGCTTGCAATCCGTGCTACCCGTCAATGGGGAAAAATGGTGATGCTTGGAGAAGGTGGAACCGTTGAATTCAATCCAAGCCCTGATATAATTCACGACCAGATTTCAATTCATGGTTCATGGGTGACCAATCTTTGGCGGATGGAAGAGTTGGTAGAACGACTGGCCAGGTGGGGCATACATCCAGAAGATTTGGTAACACACCGCTTTGAGCTTAAGGATGCTGATAAAGCCTATGAATTAATGAATGGAGGGAAGTGCGGTAAAGTTGCCGTTGTGTTTGATGAAGAGGTGAAATAAGTGATAGTATTTCTTCTGGCAAACGTTTTTTTTGTTTTGCCAGGAATATTATAAAAAGCTTGTAATGTTTATTTACAGGCTTTTGTGGTTTTTCTAATGTTTTTAGTGGAGCTGTAGGTATCGAACCCAATAATACTATAAGAGTCTAAATAATAGGTATTTATCTGTTATCCAAAATTGGCAAAAGTGAAACCATAGTGAAACACTTTACTTGTGAATAATGATTGCAATTTACGAATAAAAACTAAGAATAGCAGCATTTTTGATAGCATTACATAAAGAAAAGTCACTGTTTTTTTAACGAACAGATTTCATTTTATGTGACACAATTGTGAAGTTTTTTGAAGAAACTAAAAACAATCAACCTGCAAATTTAGCCCCGTTCCCAAACGCCGCAAAAGACTACGGCATAAAACCATTAATGCTAGTTGAACTGCATTACAAAGCTCAACCTTAATCTTAGTCCCGACCTTATTACAAGCAAATATTTATTCCGTTTCCTTTTGCACTTATTGCTTACTAATAGCTGAATGAAGCATATTAATTGTTTTATGTTTTACTTAAATCGTTCAGTCATGTATGATATTTCACTTTACTTCCAGGCTTTAGCATTTGCTGCAGATTTCCGCATGTGCTTTTATCTCACAAGGGATAAAATGTACTATACCAGGGCATATAATTTTATCCTGTTGGCTAAGTACATCAGGCAGCGCAATCATTTAAAGGGCAGGCTTCCATAGTCTGCTTTTAATTATAAATGTTAGTCAAATATATGATATCAAAATATTTTGCAAGAGCTAATGTCTTAAAAGATAATTTATACCTTTGAGGATAAATAGTTTTGAACATCAGGATTTCTAAAATTAATCACTAAATGGAAGTAAAATTAAGCCAAGCTGTAAAAATGTTTTTTGGCAACTCATCTTTAGAAATGGTATATATTGAAGCCATTGCCAACTCATTAGATGCTGATGCAACGGAAATAAATATTGACATAACTGCTAAATCTTATAAAGATGTTGAAACACTTCAGATTAGAATTTCAGATAATGGAGTTGGGTTTACAGATGAGAGATTCAAAAAATTCTGCAGGTTGTTCGATGTTGATGAGAATTCTCATAAAGGCTTAGGGAGACTTGTATACCCATGCTATTTTGAAAATATTGAAATTGAAAGTGTATATGATAAAACTAATAAAAGAATATTCAAATTTACAGAAGAACTAAACGAAAATACCAGTCAAATTACTACCATTGAAGAGACAGAGACAGGTACAATAATAAGCATGTCTAATTATACACTGACCAAACTTAAAACTTATGCTTTCATACAGTCAAATTATTTAAAACAAAGGTTACTGGAAGAATTTTACGCTCGTTTGTTCCGATTGAAACAACAAAAAACAAATATTTCTATAACAATCAAGTCAAAGGTTGAAGGTGCGACGTTAGTTGAAAAAATAATTGATTCGGATATTCCTGAACTAAAAACAGTAGAACTTGAAAGTAATGTTAGTATTTTTGATAAGTTTTATTTGCATTATCTCATAGAAAAAATAGAACCAACTGAAAAATCATTTATTGCAGCAATATCTGTTGATGATCGGACTAAAAAAGTTGAAATAATTGACCCTGAAAATATCCCACTTGGTTATAAAATGATTTTTCTTTTATATTCAGTTTGGTTTACTGGTAAAGTTGATTTCTCAAGGCAAAATCTGGATGTTTCGGATTCTGAAATGAAACAAATTCAAATTGCGTTTAGAAAAAAAGCCGCATCAATAATTGAAAGCGAAATCCCAAAAATTAAAGAGCGAAATAAGCAAACAAAAAATAATTTAATAAGTCGTTATCCTCATTTAAGTGGATATTTTGAAAAAGACAATATTGGTTATGCGTCAAGGTCTGAAATTTTAAAAAGGGCCCAAGAGGAGTTCTTTAAGGACCAAAAAGCTTTATTAGAAGCAAATTCATTAACCGATGAACAGTATGAGAAATCAATTGAAATATCTTCCAGGGTACTAACAGAATATATATTATTTAGGCAACTGACCATAGAGAAGCTTAAAAAATCAACTGATTCAAATAGCGAAGCTGAATTACATAAATTATTCGCTTCAATGCGTAAAGAAGGTAGATTTGATAAACAAGATTCTATAGATGATTTGTATAGAAATAATGCTTGGTTACTTGATGATAAGTATATGACCTACGAAACAATGCTCAGTGACAGGGAAATGGGTGAACTCATTCAAGTAATTACTGATGAAGAAGAGATTTCTGATGACAATAGACCGGATATCGCATTAATATTTTCAAACAACCCAGAGAACAAAAAGCCTTTTGACGTAGTTATTGTAGAGCTAAAAAAAAGAGGGATAACTCTTGAGGAAAACATGAAAGTAGTTACCCAGCTTGAAAAACGAGCACGAAGATTAATGAAGCATTTCAATAATCAAATTCAACGAATTTGGTTTTATGGAATTATTGAATTTAACGAGGATGTTGAAACACAACTAGCAGGTGAGTACACAGAACTCTATTCCTCTGGAAAGATGTATTATCGAGAAACCAATGTTGCAATATCTCTAAATCCAAGAATTATATTACCAATTGGTGTATTTATTTGGGATTTAGATGCTGTTGTTAAAGATGCAGATGCAAGGAATTCTGCCTTTCTAAATCTAATTAAAAGCAAATTTGTGGAAGAATAAAGAAATATTACAAAATAGTTAAGGCTCAACTATAGTAATAAAGTTTTTTTTATTGTTTAGAAGAAAAAGAGAGTATTTTTTGTTTGTATAAAACCTTTTTATGGAATAAATAGATTATTAATAATTATAAACTAGGCATCTAGCCCGTCAGAACATATTGTAAATTGAAAAAACAACCTATAAATGCCAAATATTATTTAATAATAATTAATTTTATCCAAGTAGTTGAAAAAATCCCAAATTTATTCAAACAAATTTTGGAATAGAAAATACTTGAAAATGAAAAAAACCTTACCTGTTAAACACCTTTCAGCCAGAGTTCCCTGGCATGATGGTAAATGGAACGGAAAAACATGTTGTAATGTGTTGGACAATTCATTCTGCCGTATTCTTCCAAGAATCGATGCCCTTAAAAACCCAGATACAGAAAAACCGGGAATAGAAATCACAGATGAAAACCTGCCTCCTTGTATTTCAGAAAAAGGAACTTTCTTATCTCCTAATAGCTATTCAAGGAAATTAAAACATGCATGGAAAGATATAAACCCCCTTTTTAAGGGCTTTAAACCTGGTATCTACCATCACAAGCCATATTCATTTAATGCAGTCCCTTTTTTATGGATGATGAAAAGTAAAGCAAGCGGTGAATATCCTCATTATTCAGAAAAGGCAGAAGTTTTTGAGCTCGACTATAAAGTCGATTTGGAACAGAAAATTGATGAAAAGTTAGGGTTTGAAGGGAACATCTGGGTTCAACATACACATAACCAAAAAGTTTTATTGGATTCCTTTTTCGGGTGTTTAAAGAAAAAGAAATCATTAATCTTCTTTTATTGCAAAGAGACTCCCTTTTCAGAACCTAACGAAAGGATAATTGTAGGGGTTGCCAAAGTAAAATCCGATATTGGCTCAATTCTGGAATATAAATTTGAAAATGGATATAAAGGACATAAGAGTTATCCTTGGGACAGGTGTGTTGAACATACATTGACACCAACAGATACAGATGGTTTCTTATTACCATATCACGATATTTTAGACTATCAAAAGAAGAATGACATCGAATTAGAATTGAATGAGTATGCCGCTTATGCTACTGATTACAAACAATTCTCTTATGCTTCTGAATTGGTAGAACATGACACAGCTATTGATTCCCTTCTTGCTATCGCCGAATCCTTAAGAAAGGCTTCTGCATTATTAGGTAAATCCTTTCGGAAGGAATTGGACTGGATTGATACAGAAATCTCACGTATATGGGACATGCGGGGAGCATTCCCCGGTATGGGTTCAGTGTTAAGCGCCTTAGATATGGAAGACGGTAATACGATTGCCTGGGAAATAGAAAAGTATATTTTAAAACAAGACGGCGATTTATTGAAAACAGATCCCTGGCTAATATTTGAAGAAAGTTTATCGGAGCCTGATAAATACATTGCCACTCGTGGCAGTGATATTTTTTCAGCAACAGTTAAAAGGATTTGGATAACAAAACCTTCAAGAAAAAAAGAGTTATACAAACTTTTAAGCCGTTGCCAGTTAAATAACGACCAGGCAAAATATATTATTGGTTCGTTTTCCGACAAAGGTTCAATTACCGGCATAGCGGAGAACTTGTATAGCTTATATGAAAAGACCCGGTTCAATATTAATGGTATTTCGTTTAAACAAGTCGATAAAGCACTTTTGCCCCCTGAAAAAATCAGAAAGGCTTTTCCTTTACCCGAAATTGCAGAATTAGCTGATAATCTTGACGAAAGAAGATTAAGGGCTATTTCTGTTCTTATACTGGAAGAAGCTTCAAACGAAGGTCATTCCTTATTGTCTTTTGATGAAGTGTTGGAAAGGATGCAATCAAAAGCATTGGATGAAAAATTTCCAGTAAATGAAGATGTTTTAGAATCGCAAATGGAGCTGGACTTTTTCCAGGAGGAAATAACAACCATCGAACCTTCAAAATCAAATCCGGTTTGTTTTCTTAAACTAAACCGTTTGGTAGATATAAAAACAACCATAAGGCAAAGGTTAAACATTAACCAGATTGTTAGCTCTCCATATAATATTGAAAAAGACTGGTTGAGTGAAATAAACAATTATTCAAAATTCAAAGAAAGTAACAGCGAAGATTATAGCAAAGAGCTCAAAGCAAGAACTGAAAAAGCAGAGGCATTAAAAGTATTAACCAATTATAGATTTTCAGTTTTAATTGGCCCGGCTGGTTCAGGAAAAACATCCTTATTAAAGATTTTTGAAAACCAGGAAGAAATCAGGCGAGGTGGTTTATTAAAACTTGCACCAACAGGTAAAGCCCGCGTAAAGCTCGGTCATGATGCAAAAACAATTGCACAATTTTTATTCCCACACAGGTACAACGCAGCAACCAGTGTTTATTATCTGAATGATGAAGCCCCACGTTTTTCCGGGGCAAGAAATATTATTATTGATGAAGCCTCAATGCTGACAGAAGAACAACTGGCAGCACTTTTTGATTCGCTGGGTCCTGTTGACCGGATTGTATTGGTAGGAGATTACAGGCAATTACCTCCTATTGGTACAGGTCGTCCGTTTGTTGATATTGTAAATGAAATACACCCGGATTCATTTGATAAAGACAACATATTTTGTGGGGCTGCTTATGCAGAACTGAAGCAAATAAAACGACAATCCAATAAAGGTGATTATCGTTGGGACGTTGCATTGAGCCGATGTTTCGGTGATGAACCCACAAAAGAAGATATTGAGAATTTTCATAGCGTTGCATCAGCGTTGTCAAAATCAAACCACATCCGGCTCGAAAAGTGGTATGAGAGTAAAGACTTTAGGGAACTGTTTGAAAAGGTTATAAAAGAGGAACTCCCATTAGACGAAGCAGATATTATAAAGTCATTCAATAGAAAAATTGGAGCAAAGGATTTTGGTGATTATCAATACTTCAATTACGATTATGCTGAAAAAATAATAGAAGAATGGCAGGTGATTTCACCCATAAATGGCTATGGGTATGGTGTAAAAGAAGTGAATAAATTTTTACAAACAACCTATCGGAAACCTTTTATTGAATTAGCTCACAATGTTAAACCCGAAGGTTCAGAATATCCTCGAAAGCGAAAAATTGCCAAGCCTAAAGGTTCTGATAATATTGTGTATGGCGATAAGGTAATAAACTTAAGAAATACTACTTGGGAAGATTGGCAATGGATAAGACCTTCCGAAAAGAAAAGTGAAGCGCTAAATTATATTGCAAATGGAGAGATTGGTGTTATTACTGGAGAATTTAGAGGTAAAACATCAACGAATAAAAAAGAACCTAATATCGAAGTGGCTTTTTCGACACAACAGGGTTACAGTTATGTTTTTCAAGCCAAACAATTAGGAGAAGAAAGTAAATATTCCCTTGAACTTGCTTATGCCATCACAGTGCATAAATCACAAGGGAGCGGTTTTAATAAGGTGTTTTTTATTTTGCCATCTAAAGGGGCAATTCTTTCACGGGAATTATTATATACAGCTTTAACACGTCAGGTTGATAAAATAGTCATTTTACATCAGGGTGATTTCAGGGACTTTATTCGTTTAGCATCTACCGATGCATCCTCAACCGCAAGAAGGTTCACGGATTTATTCTATTTACCAGAAGTAAAACAACTAAATAAAAAATGGTACGATGCCAGGTACATAAATATTAGTGAACGTGGTGAACCAATGATAAGTAAGAATGAAGTAATAATAGCTAACTGCCTAAATAAATATAAAAAACAACTTACCTATGCTTATGAGGATAAATTAAAATTGGATACTTCGGAAAGGACAATCAAACCAGACTTCACCGTTGATAACCTGGTTACCAATAAACGGTTTTACTGGGAACATTTAGGCATGATGACAAAAACAGATTACCGTGAAAAATGGGAGAAAAAATTAGAATCATATAAAAAAGATGGTTTTGTACTCCATACCGAGGCAAAACCAACAGATGCCAAAATTTTAATTGTAACGGAAGAAAACCCCAATGGAGGTATTAATTCCCAGGCAATAGATGAACTGGTACGGAAGTTTATTTTAGAAGAAGATTTTTAATATAACATGCATATATTAAAACTAAATAATATAGTTAAGGCGTTCGGTGAAAACCATGTATTAAATGGAGTTGACCTTTCATTTGAAAAAGGTAAAATATACACCATTGTAGGAGGTAACGGTGCTGGCAAGACCACACTTTATAATCTGATTACAGGTTTTTTAAAGGCAGATAAAGGAACAATTACCTTTAATTCTAAACAAATTCAAAATACAAGTCCCGTTAAAATAAATCACTTAGGTATAACAAGAACTTTTCAGGATTTAAGATTAATTACCGAACTGACAGTAAGGGAAAATCTTCTTTTAGCTTTTAAAAACAATCCCGGAGAAAAAATATATAACGCCATATTGCCCTCGCGTTTATTTAAGAACCAATACAAAGTCTTTATGGAAAAGACAAATGATATATTAGATAAAATTCATTTGACAGAAGTAGCTAATAACCTTGCTGGCGAAATATCTTACGGACAACAGAAACTACTAACCATTGGCTGTTGCATCGCTAATGATGCAGAATTAATGCTTTTAGATGAGCCTATAGCAGGTATTGATAAAGATAATTACACAAGAATCTATAATTTATTGCTCCAACTAAAGTCTGAAGGGAAGACAATTATACAAATTGAGCATAACCACGGGTTTGTTGAGGAATTAAGTGCTGGGATATATTTTTTATATAATGGCAAAGCTAAATATTATAAAGATTATTCTTCATTTGCAAACGATGTAAAAGTAAAAGAAGTATATTTGAATTAATGTTAAAAGTTGAGAACATATCAACAGGTTATGGAAAAAAGCAGGTGCTTTTTGATGTTTCATTAGGTATTCAGAAAGGCGACGTGGTATTGCTTACAGGTGGCAATGGATCGGGAAAAAGCACACTCCTGAAATGTATATACAACCTACTTCCCTTGTGGAGTGGTAGTATTAAATTTGAAGATAATAATACTTCAAATCTTAAACCATCAGAATTAATACATAAGGGTATAGTTTACATTCCCCAGAAAGATTTCTATTTTGAAAATCTTTCAGTTGAAGAAAACCTGCAAATTTCCGGTAATCTCCTTCCAAAAGAAGAATTAAAAAATCGAATTAATGAGGTATTTGAGTTAACAGGTTTAACCAGATTCAGAAAGAGAAAACCATTCAATCTAAGTGGTGGAGAACGGAAAATACTTGCTTTTGGCATGGCTTTAATTCACAAACCTAAACTATTGTTATTTGACGAACCTTTTGCTGGAGTAGATGATAAAAATACAGATACACTTTTAAGATTGTTCAAAAAAATAATTATAAAGCCTGAGATTTGTGTAATAGTTGTAGAACATAGGGGTGACACAAAGCAATTGTTTACTAAGAAAATTAGGATGGAATTAGGAAAAACTAAATATTAATTGACATGAATAAAATTATTTTAATACTGGTTTCCACGATATTGATAGTAAGCTGTAATCAACAAAAAAAGGAAACTATAAAAATTGGCGCAATATTACCTTTGACAGGTAATTCCGCAATATGGGGTGTTCCTACAAAAGAAGGGATTGACCTTGCTGCAGAAATTTTTAATAAGGAAGGAGGAATAGAGGGTAAAAAGGTCGAGATTATATATGAGGATACTAAAGCGGATCCTGTTACAGCGACAAAATCTATTCAGAAATTATTTTCGGTTGATAAGGTTATAGCTGTCATTGATAATAGTAATAGCTCTGTCACACTTGCTGTGTCGCCAATAGTTGAGAAAAATAAGATCCCATTATTAGTAACTGGGGCTTCATCTCCAAAAATTAAAGATGCAGGCGATTATGTTTTTAGAATATGGAATTCAGATGCATTAGAAGGTGAATTTATGGCTAATTTAGTTTACAATAAATTTAAGTTCAATAATATTGCACTAATTTATGTGAATAATAATTATGGTGTTGGATTAAAAGACGCCTTCATTCAATCCTATCAGAAGTTTGGTGGTAAAACCGAAATAATAGAAACGTTTGAAGAAAACTCAATTGATTTTAAAACACAATGTAGTAAAGTAATTTCCAGTAACCCAGAGGCAATATATCTTGTTTGCTATCCAAAGCAAGGAGCATTATTGTTAAAGCAATTAAAAGAATTGGGAAACACAAAACAAATATTTGGGGCAGTAGCCTTTGAAGATCCAACCTTGTTAGAAAATGCAGGAAATGCTGCAAATGGACTTATCTTTCCGTTACCCGCTCCAGTTGATACAACACTTAAAAACTACAATTATTTTAAAACTAATTACACTAAAAAATATGACAAACCTGTTCAGTTTTTAGCTCCAGAGGGATTTGATGGTTTTAATATAATCATCAAAGCATTAAAAATGTCAAGTATTAAAGACTCTCAACATTTAAAGGACAATCTATATAAAATTACTAGTTATAATGGAGTCTCTGGTTTAATTAGTTTTGATTCATATGGTGAAGTTCACAAGCCGTTTGGAATAAGAACCGTGAATAATGACAGATTTGAATGGTATGCTAATTAATATATTAACATTATCCAATTTAATTACATTATTATTAATAATAATTTTAATGTATGTTATTGTTAAATGGGGTTATTTTAAACATCATTTATTTAAGGAAACTATAATTGTTGTAATCGCTTTAATTTTTAGTTTAACTGTCAAAAAATTGGTAAAGATAGATCAATTTGATTTTGGATTTGATGAAGAAATTGCTATTGTTTTAATACATACAATCCTTTCTTCTTTAATAGGTTTTTCTCTTCTTTTTATAATCGTCTATTGGAAATCAATATATCATTCTTTTCAGGGTATCTGGGGGAAAGATTACGTTCTTAAAATTGTTGCACGTGATTTAATCGATGATGTTTTAAACGCTCAATCGAAAATAAAATATACCACTGGAGTCAAAAACATTACTAGAGGATTGGAAACAGGGAGCTTATTATATACACATCATTTTGTTAAACTGCTGAGTATTTCAGCCGATTTAAAACCAGATATAATTTTAGGATGTTGGAATACCACTTGGTATCCTGTTCATAGATTTTTCAAGATAAATTCGAGTAATGACTTAATAATTAATGAAGAGTGGGCATCATATTTTGAAAATTTGGAGAAAGCGTATAATAAATCTTCTAAAAAAAATCAAGCATCGCATAAAAGGATATTTATTGTTGATAATCCTGAGAAAGTTATTAATGATATTAGAAATAAAGATTCTGTTAATTTTATTTATTGGTTCGCTTTACTACAGACGCATAAACGTTGGAATGTTAATGAATTTTATTTTATCTCAAAAAATGAATTAGAGGAAAAAATAAATGATGGATTTAATTCGGAAATTCCAAACTATAGAGATTTTGCAATTTTTATAAAAAAAGGTGGTTTGGGATTAAAAAAGTATTGGTGTTTTGCGCAAGAATTTGAACCAACTAATGAAGGCATCTCAAATGTTATTTATTCGGAAGGGGAAGTAGTAAAAAAAGTTAAACACTTTTTCTTTGATGAAAATAGATGGCAGTCTAAAATCCATGCAGTAATTGAAGGCGAACAACTTATAATAAAGGATAATAATGAAGACAAATAATAACATAATATTGGATTTTTCAGAATTCGATAGTCAAAAATTTAAAGCTAAAATATATGATTTAAAGACAAAAGAAAAATCAAAAGCTATTCATTCATTATGGAGTGAAATATCTGAAGTATACCATACTAAAGAAGAATCCGAATTTTTGTTATCTATTCTATCTGGAAATGAAAGTAAACATATTTTAGACCCATCCTTTGGTTCAGGGTTTCCGCTAAAAGTTTTAAAAAAACGCAACTATACAAATTTGTACGCATCGGATATTCCTTCCAATGATTTGCTCGAACCTTTTTGTAATTCTGATAGTATAAGGTGGTTTTACTCATCATTTAAGGATTTACACAAAAATACAATTAGGAAAAACTATGACGTAATTATTGTAATTGGGGCAAGTCTTTCTTATTGTCAAAGTTGGGATCTTTCTTCTAAAGTAATTAATCTACAAATCCAAGAAGTATTTAATTCATTAAATGGGTTAAAAAACATTCTAAATGAAAAAGGTGTTTTATATGTAGGTAATGCAAAAACATATCATTCTGGTAATAAAGAGGACAATCTACCATTTTATGATAATAATCAAAATTTAAAAATGCGGTGGATACTTACTTACAATTGGAAGGAGAAATCGAAAAATTGGAAATGTGTTTACTACAATGAATTTCTAAATGAAAAGTTTAATATTGAACTAAAAAGTCATTTGTTTACAAATCAAATGCTTATTGAATACTGCAAAAAATATTTTGAGGATGTTGAATTAATCAAAAGCCCTGAAAATTGTCCAGAGGACTTAATAAAATGTAGTAAGCCAATAAGATGAATCAAATAATATTTAATATTTTATATTCTTCTTCTATAATTACCTTGATAGCAATATCATTTAATTTCATATTTATTTCAACCAAATTTCTAAATCTTGCACATGCAGCAATAATAACATTTGCTGGCTATTTCTGTCACTTATTTTATAATCAATTAAATCTTTCTATATGGATTGCTGTAATTTTAGGACTTGTATTTTCTGTCATAATTAGTTTATTTATTGAATTAAGTGTTTATCGAATATTGCGTAAAAGTAATACACCATCAAGTTTAATGCTTATTGCATCATTGGGAATATATGTTATTCTTCAGAATTGTATTTCAATGTTTTGGGGTGATGATACAAAAACGATTAGGATAAGTGATGTTAAAATTGGAAATGAAATCATAGGTATACATTATACAAATATTCAATTAGTAACTATCATTTTAAGTACTACTTTATTTATTCTCGCAGTCTCATTTTTAAAGTTTCACAAAACGGGTAGAAATATTCGCGCTATCTTTTCAAACATAGAACTGGTTAATATTCAAGGTATCAATTCAAATCAAATCATATTATGGTCTTGTGGAATTAGTTCTTTTCTGGCTGCAATTGTTGGTTTATTAATTGCATTTGACAATGGGTTTTCACCATCTGTTGGTTTTAACTTATTGCTATATGGTATTGTTGCAACGGTAATTGGTGGTGTTGGTAGTACTTGGGGGATAATAGGTGGTGCACTACTTCTGGCAACAGCCCAACATCTTGGAGCTTACTTTATCGATAGCAAATGGATGGATGCCATTACTTATATTATCCTGATACTATTTTTAATTTGGAGACCATTAGGTTTTAGTGGTAAACAGCTTAAAAAGACAGAAATCTAATGGAATACCTTCTGCATATAATCATATTGATTCTACTCTATGTAATCCTTTCCCAAAGCCTTACATTAACATCCGGATATTCCGGTTTAATTTCATTAGCTCATGCAGGTTTTTATGGCATCGGGGCATATACATCAGCTTTACTTTCCGTTAATTTCGGATTCTCTTTTTTAACAACATTGCCTATTGCCATGTTATTAAGCGGAATTATTGGTATTTTGATTTCTTTAATAGCATTACGTACTGTAGATGACTATTTTATAATAATCACTCTGGGTATTCAAGTAGTTGCATTTTCAATCATGAATAATTGGATGGATTTAACTAATGGTCCACTTGGTATTCCTGGAATTCCAGCCATTTCAATTTTTGGTATTGAAATTAGTAGTAAACTTACCTTTTTAGCCCTGACTTTATTATTAGCAGGGATTGTCTTTGTGATTATCAGAAATATTACAAAATCGCCTTTTGGTAGAATTTTAATAAGCTTGAGTGCAGATGAAATCTTTACAAAAAGTTTAGGCAAGAAAGTTTATTCTGCTAAAATAATCAGTTTTGCTGTTGGAGGCATGTGTGCCGCAATTCCTGGAGTTTTATATGCCCATTATATTAGCTATATAGACCCAACCAGTTTTACAGTTGATGAATCCATTTTTATTCTTTCAATTGTTATCATTGGCGGCATGCGAAACCTTTGGGGAGCAGCTATAGCCTCAGCAGTATTAATTATTTTACCGGAAGTATTACGATTTATCGGAATGCCAAGTAATATTGCTGCCAATATGCGCCAGATTATTTACGGGTTAGCATTGGTTATAATGATGTTTAAATACAGTAGAGGGTTTATTTCAAAAGAATATATTGGTCAGGAAAACAAATATATTAAAAAAGCTAAAGGCTGATTAACTCATATTGCAAGTAATTTGTGACATAATAAGCCTAAGGAGATTTTTTTCTAATAGCTTTAATGTTTTAGTGGAGAATGTAGCATTAAATAAAATCGAAAAATGAAACAAAACCAAGACAATTCACAGATAGAGCTTTTAATTGAAAAACTGGCTTCAAAAGAAGACGATGCATTTGATTATCGTTCAATTGCGAAAAATTTGGCAAATATACTGGCTAAAATGCAATCTCCATTCGTCTATGCCGTATGTGGTGGCTGGGGTACTGGAAAATCCACCTTTCTTAAGTTCTTGATTAATGAGCTACCCTCATTCAAGGACAAAGTTATTATTATTTATTTTAATGCCTGGCGAGCGAGTATACATAAAAACATACTAGTTGCATTTGTACATGAAATATACAGTCAGATTTTAAGTTTTACAAATGATAAGAAGATGACTTCAAGCACAGAATTGGGTGAGGTCGCTAAAAAATTATTTGACGATTCTATAGCGATAGCTCTTGGGTTGCTAGGTACTGCTGGACAATCTATACATAAAGTATATAAGGATTTAAAAACAGGGTTTACCGATGGTTTGAAAAAACAATTGGAAGCCGAATCAGAAATTCGTGATCGCTTTAAAGCACTTGGGAATAAATTATCAGAAACTGATCATACAGTTTATGTTTTAATAGATGAATTAGATAGATGTACCCCTAAATCTGTTGTGAATATATTGGAATCAATTAAAATGCTTTTTTTCGGTTCTGATGAGTTGTTGAATGCGATAAAAGAGAAGAATGGCAAGGAACCTGAAAAACATAAGGTACCTTTTAAATATATTATCTCAATGGATGAAGATTATGTTTCAAAAGCATTTGCCCGTTTTTATAAATTAGATTTAATAGAAGCAAGATATTATACATCAAAATTCATACACGGTAAATATCATTTTCCAAATAAAGACTGGAAAGTATTTGTTGAAAAAATAATAAATAGACTGCCTGAAAATAAAGAGTGGATAATGGAAGGAAGTATTAAGGATTTCTCTGAAATACTTTCTATCTCCGATGTGAGTTCTCCCAGGGAGGCAAATAGAATTTTAGGCTATTTGTTTTTCTGGCAACAGCGTGACTTTGAAGGGGTTGAAAAAGAACTTAAATCAAGATCTCCAATTAATAAAACCTATGAAGAAAACTATGTAATAGTACACCATATTATTAATTTACATTTACTTGCCATTGCATGTATAAAAGTTTTGTTTCCAAGTGAGATGGAGTTGGTAATTAAGCGAAACACATTCTTTTACATATTTGATTTTGCTCAGGATGATAAAATTATTGCTGATAATCTTAAATCATTAAGTACAGAAAATAATCCTGACAGCATTTCAAAATTGAAACTCAATGAGTTTCTATATAAAACGTCAAAATATATTTTTAAGGTTTTTAATAATTCAGCAAAGCACCTTAATGAACAACAACGATCTGACATCCTCAAACCAATTAAAAAATTTATTGAACTAGAATATAAGAATTAAATGATAATGTAGTTATTATTAGGTATAGTTTGATTAATATTTTAAAAAAAATGACCAGACTGAAAGCTTACAAGAATTTTTCATTTCATGTCCGTAATCAAGAAAGAAGGAGTTATTAATTGCTAAAAAATTATAACAAGGCATTTCATTGAGCCTTGCTTGTTTTATGCCCAGGCACTTTGCCCTCCATTTCAAAAAACACTTTACTTCGTAAAACTATTTTTTCTCCATTCCAGGCAAAAAGCCTTACTCCACAGCATTTAGAAACTTCTCTGTAGACAAACCGGCACATCAAAACTTCCCAGAAAATACGTACCTTAATTTTCTGATATGCTAATTTGCTAATTTGATTTGGAATTATTACTTTCGCCTAATGAGCTATTCTATTAATTTATCAGAAAACCAGATTAAGGAGTTGAAAAATCACCAAAAGAGTACTCAAAAGGTACAAGAATACAAAAGGCTCCAGTGTGTTTACCTTATACACAAGAAGTACCCAAAAGGAGAAATTGCCGAGATGTTTGATGTCAGCCACAACACTATAACAACATGGGTTAAGT
>JBNKJW010000012.1:0-6054 GCA_050291445.1 Bacteroidales bacterium
TTTGTTTTACGTAAAAAAAAATAACACCGATTCAATTATCCGCAAGTGGAAATCAACCAATTTCAAAAAAAACTCCTTTAAAAATGGATGGCATCCACCCCACCCTACTTTTTTTGTAAAAAAGAATATCTATAATAAGTACGGTGCATTTAACTTGGACTATAAACTGGCCGCTGATTTTGAACTAATGCTTCGATTTATGGAAAAACATCAGCTAAAGAACTTTTATTTAAACAAAACAATGGTGAAAATGCGATTAGGAGGTGCAACCAACAAAAATCTGAAAAACATCTTGTATCAAAACATTGAATGCTATAAGGCCTTTAAAAAGAACCAATTACCTGTTTCAATTCTTTATCCCATTTTTAGATTACTTCCAAAATTAAGTCAATATTTTGAAAAATATAATTAATTTAGGCCTCGCATAAAATACCATAAACATTACTTTAATTTATACATCTTTAATGATTTTTTCTATTGTACTTTTAATAATCGCCTTACTTTCCTCAATATTTCTTACATGGATTGTAAAATTGGTTTTATCCAAAAAGAATATAATTGATGTCCCTAATGAAAGGAGTTCACACACAACTCCAACTCCAAGAGGAGGGGGAATTGCCATTACAATTGTTTGGTTTATCGGACTTTTTATCCTTTTTATTTTTAATAAAATAGAGAACAATTTATTCTATGCACTCCTAACAGGATTGATTTTGGTAATTATTGGAATTATTGATGATATTTATGATTTAAAACCTATAATTAGAATTGCCGGACAATTTATTTCTTCAATTACAGCACTTTTTTTCATTGGTGGACTAAAGGTTTTTGACTTAGGCTTTTATCAGTTTAATAATTTGTGGCTTTTATCACCTATTGCTGTAGTAGGAATTATCTGGTTTATAAATCTTTACAATTTTCTAGATGGGATCGATGGCTACGCAGCAATGCAAGCGATTTTCCTAAGCTTAGGATTCTTTTATTTTACGAATTCAAACTTTTATTTGCTTCTTACTGCCGGGACTTTGGGTTTTATCTTATGGAATTGGCAACCAGCAAAAATATTTATGGGCGATGTAGGCAGTACATTATTAGGATTTAATTTTGCGATCTTTTCAATTTATGAACAAAATATTGGCAATATTCCTTTGGTTGTTTTTCTAATAATTAGCTCTTTATTTTGGTTTGATGCTTCTCTTACTTTATTGAGGAGATTTAGGAACAATGAAATACTCAGTCAGGCTCACCGCAAACATGCTTACCAGCGTATTGTTCAATCTGGCTTTAGTCATCAAAAAACAACATTATTTGCATTTGGAATTAATTTATTATTATTTCTGTTCGCAGTTTTAACCTTCAATTATCAACAGTTTATGCTTGTTACTCTGTTAATATCAATGATTCTTCTCCTATTAATCACAAAAAAAATTGATCAAAAGAAAAGATTTGATTAATTAAACCAATTAAAAACCTATAATGAAAGTATCAAGTAATTACAAAAATATAATTGAAAAACTTAATTTTTATTCACTTCTTCTTTTTGTTTTCTGGCTTCCACTTAAAGACGACTACCTTCCAGCAATAATGGCCTTATGGATTTCCACCTGGCTTTTACAAGGTAATTTAAAGACCCGTTTTACAGATTTCCCCTATAAATATTTTTTCATGGGATTTTGCTTTTATATTCTTTTAATGCTTATCAACGTTTTCAGAATCACAAACTACGATGAAGCATTCTTTCAAATTCAAAAAAAACTGTCTTTTATATTTTTCCCAATAATTCTTGTTGGGTCAGTTGACAAAATTTGGCAAAAAACCAATACAATTCTCATAGTTTTTATCTTGGGTAATTTAATCGCTGCATTGTACTGTTTAACAAACGCTTTTGTATTAAGCTTCGTTATTGAAAATGGACAATGGTATTTTAAACATCAGGTATGGCAAAGAATGGAACACCTATCATTTAGAGAATTAATAGATCTGCGTGCAAGTTTGTTTTCTTATGGTTATCTTTCAATTTTTAAGCACCCTAGCTACTTCTCAATGTATATTATTTTTTCGTTGCTAATTATTGTTGATTTTTTTCGCAAAAACCTAATCAAAAAAAAATATCAAAAAATTAGTGCAGTTATACTATCACTCTTTTTTCTTGGAATGTTCTATCTTCTCCAATCAAGAGCTGCATTTATCACACTTGGTATTGTTCTATCAATAATTATACTTATAGAACTAAGAAAAAAGTTCAGAAAAAGGTTTGTTTTGTTTGGAATCTTTCTTATAATAATTCCGGTTATTATTTTATTTACAAACAACCGGATTAGCAGAAATATAAAAGAATCAATAACTCTGGTTAAAAATACTAACTTAGAAACAATAAAAAAATCAGATGTGAGGTTTAAAGTCTGGTACACCTCTATACAGATTATAAAAGAAAATTTCTGGCTAGGTACCTCTCCTGCTGAGCTTACTTCTAAACTGGTAAAAAAATACCAGGAATTGGGCTTTCAAAAAGCAGCTGATGAAGAACTAAACGCCCACAACCAATACCTTGAGTCTTTTGCAGGACTAGGTATATTTGGCTTTCTTGCATTACTATTTATCATTATCTACACTTTTATAATAAGTATTAAACAAAAACACTATCTGCTCTTCTTTTTAATGGTCATTCTTTCAATAAACTTTTTATTTGAATCCATGCTCAACAGAATGGCAGGTGTCTTATTTATGATGTTTTTTATTAGTTTGTTTGTTTTTGCCAAAAAACCGGAAAAAGATGATTCCAAAATAGAAACGCTTAAAGAATAGTTTTTCTGGAGAAGAATTGCAGAAATTATTCCTGTTTATAGCGTCCGTCAAAGAAAACCCCTAAATCATAAAAATCCATAAATATTCTACCATATTAGCGCTACTTTTAGGCAATTTTCAACTAAAAATATTCACTATCAATGAAAAACTACAAATTTGCAATTATTGGATGTGGAAGAATAGCCCAAAGACATGCTCAACATATTAAAAATAATGGAACTCTGGCTGCAGTTTGCGATGTAAAAAAAGACAAAGCAGATGAACTTGGTGCTGATTATGGAGCCAATGTTTATTATGATATTGATGAGCTTCTTGCAAAAGAAACAGATATCGATGTAGTAGCTATCTGCTCACCCAATGGGTTACATGCAGAGCATACCATCAAAGCTTTAAGGGCCGGTTTTCATGTTTTATGCGAAAAACCAATGGCTTTGTCAGTGGCCGATGCGGGTGAAATGATTTCCGAATCGCTAAAAGCAAACAAGCTACTTTTTATTGTAAAACAGAACAGGTTTAACCCTCCTGTAGTTGAGGTAAAAAGAATTATAAACGAAGGTAAACTTGGAAAAATATACAGTGCCCAGTTGAATTGTTTCTGGAACAGAAACGAAGAATATTATAAAGGTTCTGACTGGAAAGGCACACTAAAACTGGATGGCGGAACATTATATACTCAATTCAGTCACTTTGTTGACCTGCTTTATTGGTTGGTTGGTGATGTAAAAGCAGTCAAAGCCAGAGTTGGTAATTATGGCCACCAGGGCATTATTGAATTTGAAGACACTGGCGCAGTATCCTTAGAGTTTTATAACGGTGCTGTAGGTACTATTAATTATAGTGTAAACAGTTTTGGTAAAAATATGGAGGGTTCTATTACCATTTTTGCCGAAAACGGGACTGTGAAAATTGGAGGCCAGTATCTAAACGAGCTTGAATACCAAAATTTTAATGAATTCGAAATTTCAAACCTTCCTCCTGGTAATCCACCAAATGAGTATGGTCAATACAAAGGCTCTATGTCAAACCACGATAAAGTTTATGCAAATGTAATTGATGTACTTGAAAATAAAGGAGTTATAGCAACAAATGCTTTTGAGGGAATGAAAACCGTAGAAATCATTGAAAAAATCTATACTGAAGCAAAAAAAGCCTAAACAAGAAAAATTAAAAGATAAAAGTAGTGAGATAAAAATTATATCTTTCTACTTTTTTCGTATCACTAATAACTAATATAATGGAACCAACCATATACAAATGCCAAATACGCGATGTAAAATTTGGTGAAAACGTTAAAATTGTTGAACCTGTTAACATCTACGAAGCTGAGCTAGGCGATAACTGCTTTATAGGCCCATTTGTTGAAATACAAAAAGGGGTAACTATTGGTGATAACACAAAAATCCAATCCCATGTGTTTATTTGCGAACTGGTTTCTATTGGAAAAAACTGCTTTGTATCGCACGGAGCTATGTTTATAAATGATACCTTTGCAAGTGGTGGCCCAGCAGGTGGTGACCAGTCAAAGTGGAAAAAAACCAAAATTGGTAATAATGTTTCAATTGGGACAAATGCAACAATTTTACCTATTTCAATATGCGATAATGTGGTTGTGGGAGCTGGATCGGTAGTTACCAAAGATATAACCCAATCAGGAATTTACGTAGGTAACCCTGCAAAAAAAATAAAAGATCTTTAAAGATGATTAAGGCCAAGGATAAGAACATGACAAGAATGACCAATGACTAATATACAAATAACCAATTTCTAATATTTATGCTGAGCTTCAGTTGCTGAGCCTATCAAAGCATAGAAGCATCAAAGCAAATTAATTTCTAAAATAATGAATGTACCATTTGTAGACTTAAAAATTCAATACACTTTACTAAAAAAAGATATTGATGCGGCTATGCAGTCGGTTATCGATCGAACAGCCTTCATTAAAGGAGAAGAAGTAGCGCAATTTGAGCAGAATTTTGCCAACAAGTATGGAGTAAGCAACTGTATTGGCGTTGCCAACGGAACTGATGCGTTGTATATCGCCATGCGACAATTAGGCGTTGGCCCTGGTGATGAAGTAATTACTGTTGCCAACTCATGGATTTCAACAGCAGAAACCATTGTTCAAACTGGTGCAACACCTGTATTTGTTGATATTGATAGATATTCTACCATTGATGTCACTAAAATTGAAGAAAAAATAACTGAAAATACCATTGCAATTATACCAGTTCATTTATATGGTCAACCATGCGATATGAAAGCAATTAAAGAAATTGCAGATAAACACAATCTTTATTTAATTGAAGACTGTGCCCAAGCACATTTTGCAGAGTTTGAAGGTAAAAAAGTAGGTACTTTTGGCGATGTGGCAACATTTAGTTTCTATCCTGGAAAAAACCTTGGAGCTTATGGCGATGCAGGGGCAATTATTACCAATGATGACGAACTGGCAGAAAAAATGAGAATGTTTGCCAACCATGGTGCATTGAAAAAACATGTACACAAAATTGATGGAATCAATAGCAGGTTGGATACCATTCAAGCAGCTATTTTAAATGTTAAGCTTCCATATATCACCCAATGGAACGAAATGCGACTAAAAAACGCAAGATACTACGATGATGTTTTAGAAGGAATTGGAGACATTGTTCTTCCTCCATCCAGAGAAAATGTACTGCATATTTATCATGTTTATTCAATCCGAACCTCAAAGAGGGATGAATTAATGCAACACCTAAAAAATAATAACATTGGAACTGCAATTCATTATCCTGTTGCTCTTCCTTTTATGGAAACATTTAGCAATTTGAACCTTAAACATGATGATTTTCCAATAGCAGCAAAGTACCAGGACGAGATTTTATCTTTACCCATGTACCCTGAGCTAAAAATTGACACGATAAACTATATTGCTAATACTATCAAAGAGTTCTTCAGCTAAACAAAAAAATAGTGTAAAATTTAAGAACCCATTTCCTCAAAAAAAATGAAAGAAATGGGTCTCTTTTCTATTAACCTGAGTTCGACATAAAATATTCAACACAGAAATTCGGAATTATACCAGATATGTGCTAAAAATGCAGAAGGAATAGCGGGCTATTTTGAGGGATTTTTAGTGCAGAGATGGTATAATTCCGAATTTTCTATTAGATTTGATTAATTTTTGCATAAATTACACCAATTTTTCTAGAACTATCCCGATAGTCCTTCAAAAATTTGTTGCAATTTCTGCTAAAAATTAATTCAAAC
>JBNKJW010000013.1:0-22623 GCA_050291445.1 Bacteroidales bacterium
TGTAAATGAGATAACTAAAAAATGGACGCAGCCAATAAGAAATTGGGGCATTATTATTAATCAATTTTTGATTATTTTTGAAGACAGGTTGAAATTGAATTAATCCACTTTTTCTGTTTACACATTTAATGGGATATTGTCGTTTGGTTTTAAGGAAATATTCACTATTCCTTTTAAGGATATCAGTATCAAATTCTTCTTTTTCTGTTACCATTTTGTAATAAATGGAGGCAAGTTTTCTTGCAGTTGCTACTACAGCTTGCTTGCCTCCACTTTTTGACTTTTTACCTCTCAAGTAATCACCAATCGGATTCTGGGCTTTCCACTGAGAAGAAGCTGCATCTCGAAAAGCTTGACCAGCTCTGTTTTTCTTTTTTCTGACTTTTGATGAAATAACCTTTCCTCCTGTGATTTTGTTATCAGGAACAACGTTTAGCCATTTGAGGAATTGTTTCTCTGTAGGAAATTTCTCTTTTAAATTTGCTCCTGTTTCTGAAAGAATGGTCAAAGCTGTAATTTCTTGTATCCCATGTATATTTGTAACATCAACCCCTACTGTTCGGCATAAATAATCTCTTGCATTAAAATTTATTTTATTCTTTTTGTTTTTATTCAACGTTGGTTTAGGCTTTTTTCTTGTTTTATGTTGATTTTCTTGTGCTATATTTTCAAGAACTTTTTGGCTTTGGGCATCACATTGACCAAGTTGCCTTTGAAGAAAATGGTAGTGATTATATGCTATTTGCAGGTTAAATATTTGTTCTTCGCGCCAATTCCCTTCCAAAGAATTTTTTACTGTTTCTTTTGTAGCTTTTATTCTCCAGTCTCTTAATTCTGATAGTTTATCAATATCACGTTCACCTTGCAATATTGCAGATATTATTGCAAAGCCCGTCTTTCCTGTTATATCACGTATTACATTGTTTAGTTTTATGTTCATTTGCTCTAAAGCCTTTTGCATCCGTTGTATTTCAGTTGTCATTTGCTGGACTATGTTTTTTCGTAGCCTTACATAATTCCTCAATGACCGTGTTAAATTATCTGGTTGAAAACTTGCTCTCAACAAACCATCAGTATGCAATTCCTGAATCCATTGTGCATCTTCAACATCGCTTTTTCGACTTGGAACATTTTTTACATGCTGTGCATTAACCAAATACACTTCAAATCCATAATCTAACAATACTGTGTAAAGGTGATACCAATAAACTCCTGTTGATTCCATTGCAACAGTTTCTATTTTACAATCAATAAGCCATTTTGCCAGCAGGTGAATGTCTTTTGTAAAGGTTCCATAAGTACGGACATAATCCTTACATCTGTCTTCAGGAACTGCAACAACGTACTCTTTTGTTGAAATATCAATCCCTGCTGCATTTAAATTGTATAACTTTGCCATAATATTTTTTTTTATGGATGGGATTATCAACATATTCAAATATTGGATATTCTACTATAAGGGGTCATTGCCACCATTAGATAATCTAAAAATATGTTTGCCTAAACTGAGTTATGGGCTTTAAAGCACCATTGGTAAACAAGGTCTGATAATTCCATCCTGTTTTACTTTTAGCAAATTTACTGTTATCTTGAAAAGAAAATACGGCCTTTAGCCGTCTGATGGACTGAGTTCGATGTAAAATAATGGGCACAGAAAGTCATAATTATGCTAGATCTGCACAGAAAATTTTGAAATAATAACGGGTTATTTTAAGAAATTTTCAGTGCAGAGATGGTATGATTATGACTTTTCTTTTTAGATTTAGTTAATTTTCGCATAAATCGCCCCAAATTTTATTGAACTATCCCGATAGTCCTTCAAAGATTTAGGCCAATTTCTACTAAAAATTAACCTAAACTGTGCAATTATTTTATGTCGAACTCAGGTTAATATACAAATACACATTATCTTCACTAAATATCAACATTTTCCACAACCTTAATCCACTTCATCGACTGTTTTTGCCCGATGTTTTTTATATTTGGGGGCTGTTAATACTGAAGTCAAGTTTATGAAGTTAAGTATCATCATTCCTGCATTTAACGAGGAAAAAAATATATCTTCATTGTATTCTAAAATTGTAAAAGCATTAAGTGGTTTTGAGTTTGAGTGTATTTTTGTGGATGATGGAAGTCAGGACAATAGTTTTGACGAAATTAAGAAACTTTCAGAGAAGGATAATCGTGTAAAAGGCCTTTCTTTTTCGCGAAATTTCGGGCACCAGACTGCTTTATTGGCTGGACTTCAAGAATCTGTTAATGAGATAGTTGTGACTATGGATGCCGATGGTCAGCACCCACCTGAAGTTATTACTAAGTTAATTGAGGAATACCAAAAAGGTTTTGAAATTGTAAACACAAAACGAAAATCGACAGCAGATGCCAAATACATGAAAAAACAGACCTCAAAATGGTATTACCGAATATTAAATTTGCTTACTGAGGTAAAAATTGAACCAGATTCTTCTGATTTTCGTTTAATGACAAGGAAAACAGTGGATGCATATCTGAGTATTAATGAAAGGGACCGGTTTACACGCGGCTTGGTAAAATGGATGGGCTTTAAACAGTCTATTGTTGAATTTGATGCCCCCAAACGAATGTCAGGCTCTACAAAATATACTTTTCGAAAAATGTTGCGCTTTGCATTGGATGGTATCACAGCATTTTCTAGCAGGCCCTTAAAAATTAGTTCTGTACTGGGTGTGTTTGCACTGGTTTTCGGATTTATTTATTCAATCTATGTTTTTATCGTTTATTTGTTAGGCGATACCATTGAAGGGTGGACCTCAATGATGCTGGTAATTTTGTTTTTGGGTGGTTTTCAGCTTTTAAGTATTGGAATAATAGGAGAGTACATTGCCCGGATTTTTAATGAATCGAAAAAAAGGCCGCATTATTTTATTAAGGATAAGTGTTAGGTGAAGACCAGAAAATTAGAAATTTGTCAGTTTTTGCTCCTTTCTTAATCTTAAACTCAATTCACCAAATAAGCCCTATTATCTTCCCTGTTAAATTTTATATCCTTCATTACATACAAAATTGTTTCATTTTGGTAAACAAGGCTGTCTTTAGGTTTGCCAAAGTTTTCCTTTATCTTTTCTTTATCAAATCCATCCAAAAGAATAAAATTAAAAACCGGCCGATTGTATTTTCCTTTGTCATAATCGAAATACCAGTTTTTGTTCATTACATGAAACCACGGGCTAAGATTCTCATTCGCAGCAGTATAAACCCTTAATTCATTGTGCGATAACAAGGTCGTGAATTTTGCTACCCAATAGTTGGCCAGTCCGTACCTAAGGTTGTGTTTTTTAGTAAAATCATCTACAACTGTAACTTTTTCGGGATAATAATTTGCAACCATTTTAATATTATCTGTTACCGGAAGCTGTGCGAATTTTACAGTAATAAATCCAGTATATAAAACAAAGAACAAAACTGTAATCAGATAGGGATACTTTTCATTTTTCCTGAACAGAATAAATGCAAAAAAGGTAAGATTAAAAACACTTAACCAGAATGAAAAAATATGGAAACGGGCGGTAGCTTCGTTATTGTAGTAACCATTGATTATTGGGGTAAGAAGAGTTAAAAATATCGATGCAAATATAAAAGTATAAAAAGTAAGCTCTTTAAAGCTCTTTTGTTCATTTTTTCTTTTAAGGTTCTTAATTATCAAAATTAGAAGGACAAAAAAGTTGATAATTGTTATAATTGAAACAAGCCCCTTTATTTCAAAATGTTTTAGATAATTGATGTGTTGACCGATAAAAGCATTTAATGAAGGCAAAATATTGTCATAATTCATATATTTTTCTCCAAGGTCAATGCACTTAAAAACACTGTTTAATGCAGTTGAATTGTACAAGAACAATGAAATTGCAGAAACTCCAACGATAATGGGCACAATAACATTTATTTGTTTGTTTTTAAACCTATAAAAGTTAATTATCAGCAGCGGAATTAACGGAATGCTGAATAAGACGAGAAACAGCCTATCGTTATATACTGCAATTAAAGCAATAATGGCTGATAAAAACAAGAACAGTTTTCTTTTGGTATGTAAATATTTGAATAAAAAAACCGAAGCTAAAAGAGTGTTAATAAAAACACCATTATGAAAACTATGGCTTAAAAGGTAGTAGCTGTAAATTGTTAATCCTGAGTTGATTGCGATTAAAAGAAAAATTGGAAAAACC
Organism: Bacteroidales bacterium; assembly: GCA_050291445.1. Taxonomy (GTDB): domain Bacteria; phylum Bacteroidota; class Bacteroidia; order Bacteroidales; family NBLH01; genus NBLH01. The sequence continues at coordinate 4,203 of JBNKJW010000013.1, forward strand.
ATATTTAGAAAAGTTAAATAAATGGTTTTGATACCTGGTATTACAGAAACCACCAACAGATTAAGAAGAGAAAGAATTAGCAGGTATTGTAAACAACTAAACACAATATATGCCACCCGGAAATCGGAAAAAATTGCATTTGTTATAAAATACAAAAACATATCAGGAAAAAAGTTGGGAGCTGCATTTAAGTGCCAGCCTGAAAGTCCTGTTCCATCAACAAAAATATCTTTGTATAATGAGGCAAGGTATAAAGAATCTGAGCCAAAATAATTCGCAATACTTACCTTGCTTATTGATGCAAAGACAATTACGAGCAACAGTAAATTAATTACCCATGATAAATAGTAAAATAAACGACCGTATTTTGAGGCAATTTCCATCATTATTTATTGTTTCCCAATTTTGGCACAAACAAAGCTAAAAATTTCCACTTTAGAAAGTCTGATAGTTTGCAGGAATTATTTGTAACAAAAATAAAACAATCAGGTTTTGGGTTATTTGTTTATACAAAATTCTATTTTTGTGTGGTGATATAAATTAAAACCGTTTTATTATTTAATGAAAGCTTCAAAATCACAGAGCTGGTGGCCCAGTAGTATTTTTACAAAAAACTATTTCAAAAAGTATTCTGCCATTGTTTTCGCAGTCTTATTTGTTTTGATGTCTTTCTTTTACCGATTTGATGACATTTTGTTTCTCAGGCCACAGTCAGTTCACCAATGGCGCCAGTGCGACTGCCTTTCTTTTACCCTGAATTATTACCACGAAGATATCGGCTTTTTTTCACCACAGCTCCACAATTTAGCCGAGGATGGAACAGGCAGGGCTGTAAGTGACTGCCCTTTGATTTATTATTCCGTTGGCAAACTATGGAAAGTATTTGGTTATCATGAGTTTATTTACCGACTAGTTGTTTTGTTATTTTGTTTTGTTGGTTTGCTGGCATTAATGAAATTAGTTGAAGACTTGCTGAATGATTCTGTTATTGCGCTGTTTATCAGCCTGTTAATGTTTGCTTCAACCTTACTGGTTTATTATGCCAACAATTTTTTAATGAATGTGCCTTCGTTTAGTATGGCACTGGTAGGAATCTTTTTCTTTTATAGGTTTTATAAAACAGATAAAGATCGATTTCTTTATTTTTCAATGCTGTGTTACACTGTTGCCGGCTTACTAAAAATACCTGGACTGACAAGTTTTTTAGCAATAGGAGGCTTGTATTTCTTGGAATTGTTGGGCATTTTGAAGCTAAAAAAAGATGAAAAACTGTTTAAAAGACCTCTGCAGCAGCTCATTCCTTTTGCTATTGTTTTAGTTACCATTTTTGCATGGTATAATTTTGCTTATTCATACAATGAGCAATATAACCAAGGAATTTTTCAAATGGGCACTTTGCCTATCTGGGATTTAACAAGCGAAAGAATTACCCATATTTTTAAAAATATCTGGCTTATGTGGTTTGATAGTTACCATAGCCCATTTACACAGTACCTTGCTGTGTTGTTGCTGCTTGTTATTTTTATTTTTAACAAAAGAGTAAAACGTATTCTGCTTTTATTAACCAGTTTTCTTTTCGTTGGTTTTGTTGCGTTTGTATCGCTTTGGTTTGATGCCTTTGATCAGCACGATTATTTTTTAATCAACCAGCTGGGATTTATGGTTGCAATTTTTGTCACCTTCTTTCATTTTCTAAAAGCAAATTATCCTAAGATTTTTATGAGCAAGTGGTTGCGCGTGGCGCTGATTGTTCTACTTGTTTCAAATGCCTTTTATTGCAGGGATAATGTTAATTTTAGGTTTGTGAAACGCAACGACAGGCATCAGATAAATACCTTAGCACTCGAAAACATTACCCCATATTTAGATTCAATAGGTGTTAGTGTTAATAAAAAGGTCCTTTTTATTAGTGATGGAAGTTTTAATATTCCTTTGTATTTAATGGATAGGAGAGGGTATACAGCAAAAAAGACTTCATCGGATGAAAGTATTTTGTGGAAAATAAAAAAGGTTGATTACTTGATTGTTAATGATTCTTCCTATGCAGAACTTCCAGTTATAAAAAATCAGCTAAATAAACGTATTGGTGTTTTTGAAAACGTCTCTATTTATTCTTTAAAGCAAAACTGAAAAAGAAGCATTCTTTTACAAGAATTTTTGATATGGATTTAAAAAATTGGCTAAAAAGTTTAAGGGGTGTTAAACCAAGCAGCTGGATAATAATTCTTTTTATTTTATCCATCCCATTGATTAATACCAATCACCATAAATGGGCAAAAGACGAAGGGGTTGTGGTTTGGGATGTTAAATCTTACTACGCCTACCTGCCAGCTACTTTTATTTATCACGATTTGTCCCTGGATTTTATGGCTGAAAATCCGAATAAGTTTGGCAAGTGGATTTGGCCAATAACTACCCCTACCGGAAAAAAAAGCATTCTTACTACCATGGGGCTTTCAGTAATGTATACACCCTTCTTTTTTATCGCGCATTTGGTTGCCTCTGTAAGTCCACAATTTGAGGCAGATGGGTATTCGTTACCATACCAATACGCTTTGGCATTCAGTACCTTTTTTTATTTTTTACTTGGTTTGTTTGTGTTAAGAAAAATTCTATTGCGCTATTTTAGCGATGGAGTAGTGGCATTTACACTTTTAGCAATTGGTGCTGGAACCAATTTGTTTTATTATGTAAGTTACGAGGCTTGCATGTCGCATGGCTATAACTTTGTATTAATTACCATCTTTATCTTTTTTCTTGAAAAATGGACCGATAAAATCACTCTAAAGCATACCATTTTTCTTGGTTTACTTTCTGGTTTAATTGCATTAATTCGCCCTACTAATATCTTGATAATCATACTGATACCTTTATGGAGAGTAGGTTCATGGGGCGATTTTAGAAACAAAATACAGCTATTGTTAAAAAAATGGCCTTTTATATTATTAATGGCCGCATTTTTTGTATTGGTTTGGATACCACAGTTTGCCTATTGGAAATATGTATCAGGTAAGTTTTTTTATTTTTCATATGGCGAAAGGGAGGATACATTTTTTTGGAGCAACCCACAGATTTGGAATATTCTTTTTAGCTATGAAAAAGGATGGTTTGTGTATACACCACTTATGCTGTTAGCTTTTTTAGGTTTGTTTGGCTTAATAAGAAAAAAACTTAAGTTAACTGTTCCAATTCTTGTTTATGTAGCTGTAATGATATATGTTTTGTCATCGTGGTGGAGTTGGTGGTATGGTGGTTCATTTGGGCAACGCTCAATGGTCGATTTTTATGGACTGATGGCAATACCATTGGCAGCTTTTATTGATTCAGGAAGGAGAAAAAAGGCACTAAAATATATAACTAGTATCCTTGTTGTCTTACTTATTGCTTTTAACCAATTCAATATTCAGCAATATCGAACAATGGCTATCAGTTATTGGTGGATGAACAAAGAGGGGTATTGGGAAAACTTTTTGCAATTGTATCCTACTTGCAAATACTGGAACATCGCCATGCACCCTGATTATGAAAAGGCAAGGAAAGGGATTTACGAACCTGTTGCACCTTATAATAAAAACCAGGTTGTTACTGATAGTATGCTGATAGACAGAGTTATAACTGAAAACATTGAAAACAAAAGGCTCCTTGATTCGTTAAAAATTAATGTGCCTGACAGTTCAATAACTGATTCAATGCTGTTGAATAATTATGCAAAAAAGATGGTAGCTGAACAAAAAGCTGAAGCTTATTTTCGGTTGATTAAAATTGACTACTATGTAAATCAGATAAACAACTGTGAATCCTGGAAAAAGGAGATTGAGAAGAAAGCTAAAAGGGAACAACTTAGCTACCACGAAATGGCTTTACTGGAAGCAGAAAGGGTTTATATTAATTACTCACAAAAATATGATCAACGATAAAACAATAGCTGTTGTAATTCCTGCTTATAACGAGGCAAGTCAGATAAAACTTGTGCTTGATTCAATTCCCGAATTTGTTGATCGGATTGTGGTAATCAATGATGGCTCTACTGATACAACTTCTGAAATTGTTCGTGAATTGGTTGATAATGAGAGTGTTGATTGGAGCGATGAAAGAATCGGCAAAAAGGAAATAACAAAAAACCGGTACAATGCGGTAGATCTTGCATTGCAAGAACTTATAGAAGCAGAAGCCACATTGTTTCATAAAAGCAAATTATACAACCCTCAACCTGAAAAATCGAGGATAATACTGATTGAGCATACTGAAAATGGGGGTGTGGGGGCATCAGTTGCCAATGGGTATCGCTGGTGCCGCGACAATGAAATTGATTGCGTTGCTAAAGTTGATGGCGATGGCCAAATGGATCCTTCCGAACTTAAAGATATTTGCATGCCTGTGGTTGACCAGGGAATTGATTATGTGAAAGGCAATCGACTGATTTACCCCGGTGCTAATTTAGTTATTCCAAAAGTCAGGTTTTTTGGCAATTCAGTACTTTCAATATTAACAAAAATTGCCAGTGGTTATTGGCATATTTCTGATACGCAGACGGCCTTCACAGCAATATCTTTAAAAGCCTTAAAACAATTAAAGTTGCACGAATTGTATTCAAAATATGGTTACCCCAACGATATTTTGGTAAAATTGAACACCAATTTTTGTACAATAAAAGAAGTTCCTATTAAACCAGTGTATGAAATTGGTGAACAGTCGAAGTTGAAAATAGTGAAGGTTATTCCCCGAATATCCAAAATATTAATAGTAGGTTTTTTTAAGCGGATTTTTCAAAAATATTTCTTAAAAAGTTTCCATCCTCTTTTTATTCTTTACCACCTTGGATTTTTATTGCTTACAGTTTCAATACCCTTTGGTATTAAGATATTACTAAAAGTAATTTATTCCGAAGAGGCCAACCCTGTCACTGTTTTGGCTTTTGTCTTTTTGTTTATTAGTGGTTTCCAGTCGTTGTTGTTTGCCATGTGGATGGACATTCAGGACAATGATCGTTTAAATAAGTGATTACTTGGTTCTTCTTTCTTTTACAAAAAGGGCAAGAGATAAAATAAAAATCTCACCAAGAATGAACCACAAGCGCTGAATTACCGAAATACTTATTGCTACTGTGGGGTCTAAACCAACTTTTGTCAGTAAAAAAGCAATAATGCTTTCTCTTACTCCAATACCACCCGGTAAAAATATAGCAAGCAAACCATAACTTACACTCACTGGAAAGAAGAAGGTTGCTAAAAATGCAGTATCAGGATATATAGATTTTGCAAAAAAGTAAAAACCCAGGCTCCAGCTAAACCAGTAGCAGGCAATGTAAATGTATGATTTGTAAAATTCTCTAAAATTTATGTAAGGGATATCAACTGTTCTCTTGAAAAGTTTTTCTGCTAGCTTAATTAGTTTATTATGAGTTAGTTGACTGAACAATAAAACTCCAAGACCAACCATTGAAAGAATAACTGCTGTAATAATTAACGGGCTAATTTCTAAAAACGGAAGAACCAACGAACTAATTAACAAGCCCATAAACAAATAAATAAGCTGTTCTTTAAGTGATAGCGTACTGAGCAAAGTAAGTGATTGTCCTTTTTCAGAAACTATTGAAGCACGGCCCAATATCACCCATATTTTTCCCGGGATGTATTTGGCAAAAACCGAAATACCATGTGAATAGATTGCTAGCCTTGGACTAATTTTTATATTATGAACTGATAATATCTTATGCCAGCTAAGAGTACTGATAAAAAAACCCAACCAGAGTAAAATTATTGATAAAGACAGATAAAAGTAGTCAAACTTTATAGAATCAAATATCAGGTAATCAAACTTGTAGAGGTAATAAACTGCAAAGAATACACAGCCGTAAAGCAGTATTTTAAAGATGCTTTTTGCTCTCTTTTTCATTAACCGTTCTTCTTCAAGCTTCCCTACATCAAAATCAAAAAATCATCCGGAATCTTGTCGCTTACGCCTGGTGGGATAATTTTATCTTTAAAACCATCCAGGTAGTCCCTGGTTTTTTTTGAGATAAGTTCCTGCATTTCGTTAATGGCCTTTTCACCAACAGCAAATGGCAAGTTACCCAGCATTAACTGGTTGCGAAGAAACAACCCACCGTACTGAAACTCCTTGTATTCGCTTAATGGTTTGCCGGTAATTATGCATTTATTGATCCATTCAGAAAGTTCAAAGTTTTCAATGTCTTGCAATTGTGCTTGTCTTTCTTCAAAATTAACATACAACTCGTAGTACATTCTTAGGTTATCAAGACTTTCTTTTGATAATTCAGAGGCTGTACTTTGCTGACATTCTGAACACATCGCATACTCAAAAATTAGTTCAGTTTTTTTAGTAACTTCATTTTTTTTGAACGCTTTTTCAATTATATATGGCTCAAAATCAGTAAGTAATGCTTTTCCACACAATGCGCATTCTTTAATTGGCTGCTTGCTTTTTGATGAATAAAACTCCTCCGGTATATCAATACTTGGCATGTTCCACATAATAATAAAAATAGCAAATATAATTTTAAATAATAATTAACTTAAGCTTTTGTCTTGTTGCTGGTTACTTGTTTCTGGTACCTTGTTACTGGTACCTTGTTACTGAATACTGCCTGCTGAACACTGCCTACCACACCCTTCTTCAATAATCCCACTTATTCCCAATCAAAGTCTCCGCAATTTCGTCAATAAACGAATCTGCAACCAGTTTTTCTTTTTCCTCTTTTTTTAAGATATGCCATTTTACCTCATACATATCAGTAATCCGCTTGGCCCATTTTATACTTTCCGCATCTTCGGGACTGCCAATAATAAACTTTCTTTTTTTTGTGTGTTTAAGGTATTCCTGAAAGAAAAAGCCAAATTCCCACCTACTGGTAGAGCCTATATTGGCAGGAAAAGGTTTTGCCAATGTTTCATCCCAATAGGTTGGCAACCAAAATGCAGTAATATCACAAAGGTTTAAATACTGCCATTCCCATGGAATTTGTTTATCTAATACTTTATTTAGTTCTTTTGATGTTGTATTCGCATCAATATCCGCCCAATTTCCTGATTCGGGCTCCGGAGCAACCACAACCATTGAAGGCTCCAGGCGATTATTCATTTTTAGTGTTTCAATCACTTTCCTTCGCCAGCCATTTTTCATATTTCCATCGGGTGGTGTAGGCCCTGCCAAAAATACCCCCAGTTTCGGAAAAATAGTGGTATGATTGCGCGAAAACAGTGTCCTTATTTCACCCATGGTTGCACTTTGTTTTATTTTGAGAATGTTAAACGTGTGTGTGCCATGGTAGAATCCGACATTATTTCATCAACTACAATGGTAAATCTGTTTTCTGAAAGCCCTTCAAGGTTTAACTGATCTGTTTGTGCCTTAGACCCATGTGGATCCAGAAACAGAATGGTTCCTTCATCATTTAACCGCCATTTACCTATTTGTGGTTCAGGGCTAAAACCTCGTCTTTCAAAAGTATTATCGTCATTAAAAATAAGTAGGGCATTTCTTTTAATTGTAGGGATGGTTTGGGTGGCAAATAAGATACTATCTTGCTGGCTTCTTTTCAAATTGTCCTGGTAGTCTGTTAACCTCCATTGGCCAACAAGAATTTGTGTTTCTTCGCTACCAGTGAAAAATTGAAATGCATAATAACCAATTACAATAGCAGCAATTGTTGCCAAAACATATATAATTGGCTTATTATCAGCCTTTTGTTTGTCTGCCTTTTTAGAAACTTTCCCCTTTTTACTACCAGCATTTTCACCCGAAAGTTCTTCGTATGCATCAAGCAAAACCTCATAAGCATCCTCAAACGAATCTTCGTAGGCATCCACCCAGCTAAATGCATAAAAAAAGTGCTCTGAGTATAAACTCGATTCAATTTTTTCAACAACAAAAGGGATAACATCCAATTCATTTTCAAGCGCTACCTCCAAGGCATCCATTTGTTCCTTGCTTTGTGCCGAGCTATTATCAATAATTAATAAAAGAATTTTTGAATTTTCAACAGCTTCGGTAACCGATTCTTTTACTTCTTGTTTATAGTCGCGGGGCGATACCGAACAGGAAATACCGTCTGATTCTAGTTTTGAAACCAATTTCTTGGCCAGGGTTTTATTGTCCTTTTGATATGCAATACAAATATCTTTCATCTTCAGGTTATTTGTTAAAGAAATACAATCCATCAACGAATAACAATAACATTTATACTAAGCCAGTTTGAAATATTGTAATTTTAAAATGGCTTTGTATATGCCGAAAGACTGGCAGTTTTGGTTTGCAAATTTGTGAAGTAAACCAATTACTAACAGCGATTCGGTATAACTTTTATTTTTCGGCTTGCTTTTCGTAAGTTATTGTGTTTTTAACTTCATTTATTTCAATTGAAGTAACCAGTTTTGTATCTGTAAGTTCCTCAACTGTAGATACTTCTTCATCGCCACTATCATAAGTCATGGTTAATGTTTTGGCATCTTCACTTAAGACCCATTTACCAGCCGAAGAAGTTTCTGAAATCGAATTTTCAAATGTTCCATCGACTTTTATCACCATTTTTGAGCTGGCTTTCATTTCTTCAAGTGTTTCATTATAGGTTTCCTTTAAATCTTCTGATATTTCTTCACTTGATTGAATATCCGTTATTTTCCACTCACCTACAATCATTTCGGCTGGTGTTTTACTGCACGATGCAAAAGCTATTGCTATTACAATAATGAAACTAGTGATTTTTAGATTTCTCATGTTATATCAATTTTAATTTTTAAATTTTGTAGTATTTTCTGATTTTTTGTGTATTAGAGCAAAAGTAGATAAATCTTTTAATAATTCATAAAAAGCCTTTTATCATTTATTTTAATGATTATGAAGTAGTTTTATACCAAGCGTAAATTGATTTCCTTCATTTCTCCCGGCCCCTAAAGGGAGTGACGAAAATCAATTTGCTCCCATTTGGGTTGGGGTAAACGAATTGATTTTTCAGAACTAACTGTTTGTTTCGGTATAAACAATCTAATAAACATTTTTATTTTAGTTTTTTGGTATCTTATTTGGATATAAAGAATATATTTGATGTCTTTTGTTTGAAAGATAATTTTATTATATTTGAATTCAGATAAATAATAAATAGCCTTAAATCAAATAGTTGATTTTGAGGTAATCCAGGGAAAAATCTTCGGAATGGACGAAATTTTAATTGACAGGGATAGAATACGAGATATTTTCTTTGAAATAAAATCGTATTTTAAAGAAAAGCTTGGAAAATATACCCATCAAAGAATATCAGGCGACTGGCATTTTCATGGTTTAGGTTTTGTTAATGGCGATATGACTTATGTTTTTGGCATTAACATTGGTTTTTTCAAAGTTAGTACCAAAAGGCATTATAGCCATGTGGGCATGAATGTTTTGGTTCGTACAAATGGGATTAACAGAGAACTTAGGCTAAAATACCGCGACTTTTTTAGAAAAGAATTAACAGATTGGATTTCAGATGACGAAATGATATATACTTCAGATAGGGGCGGAATTGGAAGTGAATTTCCAAAATATAAAGCACTCAGTGAATTTTCTTCGGATGAGGAAATAATTGAATTTTTAAAATCATGCATTGATGGTATTCATGCCCTTTATCCTTCAATAGCTAATAACCCTGATAAACTATTTGATAATGTACTTCGTGCAGCTCCACCTTGGCACGATTTGCTAGTAAAAATAGCAGAAGAACATAGTGCTACTGAGTAACTGGCACCATAGCTATTAGTTATATGAGCTTTTTATATCCAACCTTTTTTTGGGCATTACTACTTGTTGCAATCCCAATTATTATCCACCTTTTTAACTTCAGGATACATAAGACTGTATACTTTAGTAATATTAAATTTTTGCAAAACATTAAAAATGTAAGCGAATCTAAATCAAAGCTTAAAAACTTTATTATCTTATTGTTACGTATCCTGACTCTGGTTGCACTTATACTTGCTTTTGCGCGGCCCTATATTCCATTAGTGGAGAAAAAAGATACCTTATCAGAATCAATAGTAACTATTTATCTGGATAATTCATACAGTATGAATGCCGAAAGTATTCATGGTAATTTATTTGATGCAGCAAAAGAGCGTGCACGCATACTGGCATTATCATACGATAACAGACAGAAGTTTTTGTTCCTTACAAATGATTTAAAACCGCAGCACAGAATTCTTACTAACAAGCAGCAGATTTTAGAGTTTATTGCTAAATGCGAACTCTCTGTAACCCCAAAAAAGAATTCAGAAATTATGGCTTACCGTAAACGTTTTCTGAATGAGAACCTTACTGAAAAAACAAGGCACATCATCTATTTTATTTCTGATTTTCAAAAGAATATTGCTGACTTTTATACAATTGAAAACGATTCATTATCAGTCAATTACTTGTTGCCGCTTGCCACCAATAAGGTCAACAATATCTACATTGATTCCTGCTGGTTTAGTGCCCCCGGAAGAAACCTTAACAAGGTGGATGAGTTGAATGTAAGGGTGGTAAATATGGGCGATGAAGCTTATCATGATATTCCGATTAATTTATACATAAAAGGAAAACAAAAGGGGATAAGTAGTTTTGAGATTGATGCAAACAGTACTAAAACTATTCCAATAAAATATACCAATACCGAAACCGGACTCTTACCTGCTTATCTCGAAATAACAGATTATCCGATTACTTATGATAATCGCTTTTATTTCAGTTACCAAATTAGAGAAAAAACTTCGGTGTTATTGATAAATAGTAAAGCTGAAAACAAGTATATTAATGCTCTTTTTAAAAGCGATTCTTCATTTACTATTCAAAACACATTTGCAGGAAATATTCATAGTTCTGAGTTTTCAAATTACCAGTTAATTATACTTGATGAATTGGAAGCCTATTCAACCGGCTTAATTGATGAATTAAAACGTTTTGTTTCAAAAGGTGGTGTTTTGGTTTGCATTCCTGGCCCAAATTCACAGATTAACCAACTAAATGATTTATTGGGTGCCCTTAATGCTGGTAAGGTAGCTACGTTTGTTCCTCAAACCACTCAAATTAGTGGATTAAACTACGAGCACTTTATTTATAAGGATGTGTTTACCAAAAAACAAGATAAACTAAGTTTGCCCGAGATAAAGACTTATTTTAATTATCAGGCTAACTACCAAACCACCAACCGCAGTTTGTTAACAGCAAACAATGGTAAAATAATGTTGAATCAAAACAACTATGAAAAGGGAAAAGTTTACCTGTTTTTGTTTTCTTTAAATAATGATAATAGCAATTTTGTTTCACATCCATTGTTTGTCCCAACTATTTATAACATAGCAGCCTTTAGTCAATCTGATGAAAAACTTTATTATACAATTGGAGAGGATAAGCTAGTTGAATCGAATCTGACTGATTTAGGAAATGAAGAAACTTTTCATGTGGTTGATTATGAGCAGAATACAGACTTTATACCGCAGTTGGTAGGAATTGGTGAATTTGGGCTAAGGCTTAATTTTCATGACAATATTAAAAGAGCAAATAATTACTTTATAGTAAGTAACCAGGATACCTTGAAAAGTGTTTCTTATAATTACAATAGGGAAGAATCAGATCCGGCTTTTTACGAGGTGAATGAAATTTTGGAACTAATTAACAAAAATCAATTAACAAACACTAATTTGCTTCCAGCTAGTTTGGATGAATTAAAAGTGCAGGTAAATGACACGCTAAAAGAGCGCAAAGACCTATGGAAATGGTTTATTCTATTTGCTATTTGTTCAATTGCTGCCGAAATTTTAGTAATTCGCCTTTGGAAGGAATGATTATAGCTGGAAGTACGATGTTACGTTTTACAATAGTCTCCTGACATCCAATATAGAATATAAAACAAACAACATGAAAGCATACAACTCAGGTGGTTTTAACAATTTTCAACTTCAATTACCTAATTCCACCGCGGTTTTAATATTAGGTATCCTCTCGGTGGTAAGTTGTTGGTGTTACGGAATATTCGGCTTAATTTTAGGTAGTATTGCGTTGGTTTTGGCTGCAAAAGATCGCAGGAGATACCTTCTTGAACCAGATGTATATACCGAATCATCATACAAGAACCTGGTGGCTGGGAGAATAGTTGCAATTGTTGGAGTTTGTATTTCGGGGTTGTTTTTGGCAATTATCATTATTGCCCTTCTTTCAGAAGTAGTTGACGAGTTTCCATGGGAAGGGCTCACCTGATATTAAACCCTGGCTGTTTTCCCCTTTCTGAATATTCATTTTGTGTATAAATATTCTATTTTCAGATGAATTAATTACTTTGTTAATTTACAGTAAATCAGATTTTTAATTTAAAACCTGAATTTTTTTTATAAATTATACCGGAAAAATATGTATAATTATTTGCTATATTTAATTATTCCTATTTTATTTGTTACGTCAATAATAGAAGATGTTGAAGTAAATAATACTGGTAATAATTTTATCCATGCTGGTATAACTGTTTAAAAGGCGCTTCAATAACAAAAAAAGCTTCTCTAAAGCAGAGAAGCTTTTTAAAAGCAAAAAAAAATGAGAAATAATAGATTATATACAATTCGCCGCCGCTTTTTCCCCAGAATCACCTAGGGTTCGGTAGATAGCGTATTGTATAAATGATATATAAGCCTACCGAAAAATTCAGTAGGCTTTTTTAATTTGAAAAACGGTAACTAACAATTAAATTTTATAAAACGGAATGTTAACAAGTAACGAAAATCATTTAATAAACAAAAACTTTTGTGTTAATCATCATCAACCGCGTTGGCGGTAGCGGCATTTTTCGGGGCAGGTCATCGTACTTTATTTTGTGGCTGAGCTCATGTAATGAATCTATACACTGTAAAAATATTATAAAAAAACACTTAAAAAGATGATTGACACACTAATTGAAACAGAACAAAAATTAATGGTTGAAGAAGCAACTAGTAAACATGCCAAATATGCAGCACAAATTTGCGAAATGATAGAAAGTGCAGCAAAACTTAGAGGAACAGGGATTGCTAAAAGAGATCCTGCGTATATTGAACAAAAAATGCGAGAGGGTACTGCAATTATAGCGATAAATGATGATAAGCCAGTTGGTTTTTGTTACATTGAAACCTGGGATCATGGAAAATATGTGGCTAATTCAGGTTTAATAGTTGATCCTGGACAAAGAAAATCTGGCTTAGCACGAAAGATTAAAACAAAGGCATTTGTGCTATCAAGAAAACGATTTCCTAATGCAAAAATAATAGGCCTTACTACAAGCTTACCTGTTATGAAAATCAATTCCGATTTAGGCTACCGACCTGTTACTTTCTCTGAACTTCCTAAAGAAGAATCGTTTTGGAAGGGTTGCAGTAGTTGTGTAAATTATGATATACTGAATAGGACAGAGCGAAAAATGTGTCTTTGCACAGGCATGCTTTTTAATCCACAAGAAACTTTAAATCTTTAATTAAAAATTAATTTAATACCTTATTCTGGTATCTGTTGGCTGCACTTTGGCAAGTGGCATACTGTGCTTGCCGAAGTGCTCAATAAATATGTCTGTTGAAGCATCCAAGCCCTACTGGTTTCAAGGTACTCATATCTAACAAATAAAAATGATAAACATAGGAATTATTGGAGGGGCAGGTTATACTGCCGGTGAATTAATCAGGATTCTTTTGTGGCACCCACTTGCAAAAATTAAATTTATTCAAAGTAGTAGTCATGATGGTGAAAAAATAACCAAAGTACACCGCGATTTAATTGGCAATACTGAACTGGCTTTTTCCAAGCCCGATTTTGATGCCGTAGACGTCATTTTTTTGTGTTCGGGTCATGGTATGTCAAAAGTATTTATGGAAGAAAATGAATTGCCTAAGCATTTAAAAGTTATTGACTTGAGTACTGATTATAGGCACGAGCGTGAAGGAAATGATTTTGTTTATGGTTTACCTGAATTAAATAAGGAGCTGATTGAATCATCTGAAAAAATTGCCAACCCTGGCTGTTTTGCTACTTCAATTGAATTAGCCATACTACCTTTGGCTGATGAACAAGTCATTAATAATGAGGTACATGTAAATGCTATTACTGGTTCTACCGGGGCAGGGCAACGACCTACTTCAACATCGCACTTTAGCTGGAAAAATAACAATGTGGCTATTTACAAACCTTTTGGCCACCAGCATTTAACTGAAATTTATCAAAGCGTAAAACAATTACAGGCAGGATTTGAATATGATATTAACTTTATTCCTGTGCGTGGTAATTTTAGCCGTGGCATTATGGCAACTGCTTATACAGAATGTAACTGGTCGCAAGAAGAAATTGTTGAAAAATACCAGGCTTATTATAAAGATCATCCATTTGTGAGCATTGTAGATGAAATATTGGATGTTAAGCAAGTGGTAAATACCAATAAATGTTTGCTGTATCCTGCAAAATATGGTTCAAAAATTATGGTTGTTTCCATTATTGATAATTTGTTAAAAGGAGCATCCGGTCAGGCAGTTCAAAACATGAATTTAATGTTTGGGATTGATGAAACCACAGGGTTGAATTTGAAGCCGGTAGCGTTTTAGAATGTGTTTTATTGTAGAGACACGCGGACGTGTGTCTTTATGGTGAAATAATATAAAAAATAAAATCCACTAATTTCAAAATAAATGAATTTATTCGACGTATACAGCAAATACAGTGTTGATTTAGTAAAAGCGAAGGGTGCAAAACTTACCTCTGCTGAGGGGAAAGAATACCTTGATTTCTACGGAGGTCATGGGGTGATTTCCATTGGTCATTCGCACCCAAAATATATTGATGCCGTAACAAATCAGTTGAACAATATTGCCTTTTACACCAATGTTATCATCAACAGAAGGCAGGAAGAGTTGGCAACAAAGCTTGGCGCAATTTCAGGGTACGATGATTACAACCTGTTTGTTTGCAATTCGGGGGCCGAAGCAGTTGAAAATGCCTTGAAAGTAGCCAGTTTTCATACTGGTAAAAAACGAGTGGTTGCAATGAAACGAGCTTTTCACGGACGGACAAGTGGTGCTATTGCGGCTACAGACAATCCAAACATTTGGGCAGAATACAACAAAGGTCACCAGGTTAGCTTTATTGAACTTGATGATAAGCAGGCGCTTTTAAACGAATTTGAAAAGGGTGATATTGCTGCGGTTATTATTGAAGGCATACAGGGTGTAGGTGGTCTTTTTGAAGGCAGTGAAGATTTTTTAAGTTTTGCCCGCGAACTTTGTGATGCTAACGAATCTTGTTTGATACTGGATGAAATACAATCGGGGTATGGACGTACAGGAAAGTTTTTTGCTCATCAATATGCTGGTATTCAGGCAGATATTATTACAACAGCAAAAGGCATGGGGAATGGTTTTCCAATCTCTGGTGTGTTGATAGCTCCAACTATCGAAGCTAAAAAAGCCATGCTTGGTACCACTTACGGTGGCAACCATTTGGCATGTGCTGCAGGTGTAGCTGTTTTAGATGTAATTAAGGAGGAAAACCTGATGGAAAATGCGCTGAAAGTTGGTGATTATTTAAGGGGCGAATTACAAAAAATTGACCAGATAACAGAAGTTCGTGGCCGTGGACTAATGGTAGGTTTTGTAATAGATGGAGCTAAGGAATTAAGGCAGAAGTTGATTTATGATAAGAATATATTTACCGGTTTTTCAAATCCTGATGTTATTCGATTGCTTCCGCCACTAAATATTACAAAAGCTGAAGCTGATTTATTTATTGATGCTTTAAAATCTGTTCTTTAGTAGGATATATTGGAAATTGGTGTATTTGTATATTGATTCATACCTCAAACTAATTTCAAATACACAAATATACTGAAGTACAGAAAAATAACTTTTTAAAACGGCACTGTTGCCATATCTGTAAATTCCTATCAAAATAAAATGGAAAATCTAACAATTGTAAAGGTTGGAGGTAATTTAATTGATGATGCTAACGCATTGGATGAATTTTTAACGGCTTTTTCCAAAATAGGGGGCAAAAAATTACTTGTGCATGGTGGCGGCAAGCTGGCAACCCGGCTTTCGGCTGATTTAGGTATAGAAACGCAAATGGTAAACGGACGTAGAATTACCGATGCTGAAAACCTTAAAATTGTCACCATGGTTTATGCCGGCTATGTGAACAAAAATATTGTATCGGCCTTGCAGGCAAAGAGAATCAAAGCAATTGGTATTGCCGGATGCGATTTTGACATTATGCGGGCCGAAAAACGAAAACATCCTACCATTGATTTTGGTTTTGTTGGCGACATTACAAAGGTAAACGAAAAAGCTCTTTCTGAATTAATAGAACAGGAAGGAGTTCCGGTTGTTGCACCAATTACGCACGATGGAAACGGTCAGTTATTGAACACAAATGCAGATTCAATTGCGACTGATGTAGCCATTGCTTTGGCTAAACTTTACAAAGTAAAACTTATTTACAGTTTTGAAAAGGTTGGAGTATTAAAAAGCCTTGATAATGAACTGGATATGATCGAGGAGTTAAATAAAAGTAGCATTGAAAAAATGCAAAAAGACGGTGCCATTAATACAGGAATGATGCCCAAAACAGACAACGCATTAAAAGCTTCTTCGAATGGAGTAGGGGAAGTGGTTATTGGTAACCTTGTGGCGATTCAAAATGGGGTTGCTCAAGGAACTAAAATAGTATATTAGTTTATTGGTATATTTGTTTAATGTAAGCAGTATCACAATATACAAGTAAACAGTATACTAATACACCAATTTATAATTTCAAATTTCTAAAAACATGGATTTAAAAGATTATATAAATCTCGCTACAGAAACCTTAAAAAAACTAATTTCCACACAGTCATATAGTGGTGATGAAGAAAAAGTAGCTGATATTATTAATGCTGTTTTAACAGAGCGCGGTTACAAAACTCACCGAAAAAAGAACAATGTGTGGGCATACAGCAAAAATTACCAGGAAGGAAGACCTACTTTGCTGATGAATTCGCATTTGGATACCGTAAAGGCAAATAGCAAATGGACCAAAAATCCTTTTGAGCCCTTGGTTGAGGATGGAAAATTGTTTGGCTTAGGAAGTAATGACGCAGGAGGGTGTCTGGTTTCACTGATGGCTTCCTTTTTGGCTTTAGATGTTGAAAATCAGTCATATAATTTGGTTTTTGTGGCTTCGGCTGAAGAAGAAAACTCGGGTTTTGATGGATTTGAGTGCGTACAGCCAGAGCTAGGAAAAATTGCTGTTGGCATAGTAGGCGAACCTACATTAATGGATATGGCAATTGCTGAAAAAGGATTGATGGTGGTTGATGCTGAGGCAGAAGGCAAACTTGGGCATGCTGCTCGTGATGAGGGAATAAACGCGATAAGCATAGCTATGGAAGATATTAACTGGTTACATTCTTACAAATTTGAAAAGGAATCTGAAAAGCTGGGTGCTGTAAAAATGACGGTTACCCAGATTGAAGCCGGGAAACAGCACAATGTGGTACCTGCAAGCTGTAAGTTTGTTATTGACGTTCGTACGAATGAACACTATGACAATGAAGCTGCATTTAACATCATCCAAAAACATGTAAAAAGTAAGTTAAAGGCTCGTTCGTTTCGTTTAAATTCTTCAGGCATTGAGTTGGATCACCCTATGATACAAGCCGGATTAAAACTGGGCATGGATTGGTATGGATCTCCTACTACTTCCGATCAGGCAATTATGCGAGGGTTTCCTACAGTAAAATTGGGTCCTGGCGATTCAGCCCGCTCACATACAGCCGATGAGTTTATTTATTTGGAAGAGATAAAAAATGGAATTGAAAAATACTATCAGCTTTTGAATGGCTTAAACTTTTGATTTCTTTATATTATATTACAAAAGCAATTATGGCAAATACCAAAATAGCTCCAAATAGTATCAAAAATATTTTTAGCCATAAGAAAAAGTATTCTCTTGAGGTTTTTTTACCCTTTTTTACAATTGCTACAATACCAATTGCCAGAGTAGATACACATAAACTTACTATTAATGCAAATATTGAAAATAGTGCCAGGTAGTCGAGTGCTCCAGGCATTGTTGTTAATATCATACCTTAAAGATAACAAAATTTCACGGAACAAACAATGCCACAATTTTGCTAAAATAACTTACCAATAACCTTAAAATTAGTTATTTAAGTAGAGCCTGCTGAAAAAGTCAGAGGTACATTAGCTACAAATTAGCAAAGTGATATCTTCGACCAAAGGGAGAAAAATTAGCAAAGCGAAGATGTATAAGAATACTGCGAGCTGAAGCTAATGAAGTAGATGATGTGCCTCTGGCTAGCATTATAATCATTAATTTTATTGCTTAGGCGGTTGGTTACCACCATCAAAACTTAAAACAGGGTGTTATACCAATTGCACTTATATTTTAG
>JBNKJW010000014.1:0-9934 GCA_050291445.1 Bacteroidales bacterium
AAACTAAAATCAGAGCAATTCATCTGAATTTCCTTTTTTCATCACAGAAAAATATATTTTGCCTAATTTTAAAAATTCGATGGTAAGAGACACTAAAAATAGTTTTGTAGCTAATGCACCTCTGACTTTTTCAGCAGGCCCTAATTATACTAAGCCAGTTTGAAATATTGTAATACAGATTTTACTTTCAAAATAGTCCAATTTTGGCAAAGCCTCATTCGACTATTTTCAAGTAGCATCGGCATTTACCATTGCAATTTACATTTTGCTTCTGGACTAAAATATAAATGCAATTGGTATAAATTGAAATTTTAAAATGGCTTTGTATATGCCGATCGACTGGTAGTTTTGGTTTGAGAGCTTGCAAAGCAAACCAAATACTAACAGCGGTTTGGTATAATAAAAAAACTTAGTCGCCAATCAGGTTGTTTTCAAGGGCATATTTTACTACCCCTGCTACATTTTTCACATTAAGTTTTGAAAAAATATTTTTTCTGTGCGACTCAACTGTATGCTGACTGATACACAGCACCTCAGCAATTTCTTTGGCAGTATATTCTTCAACAATAAGTTTTAGTACTTCTATTTCTCTCCGACTAAGTACAGGTTGATAATCATCTTTTTTCTTGTTAAATGAATTTTCCATGTAAATCCTTTTAACATCTTCCGAAAAGTAGTTTTCTCCTTGTGCTAATAAGCGTATTGCTTTTAAAAGTTCCTCTTTTTCAGCATTTTTTAAAAGGTAGCCATTAATATGTTCTTGGATCAGCTTTGAAATTATTGCCGGTTCGCTATGCATACTAAGCACAAGAATGCTGATTGCAGGCCATCTTTTTTGAATTTCTTTAACCAGCTCAAAGCCGTCAACACCGGGCATACTAATATCAGTAATCACAATATCGGCACTGCGATTATCTAAAAAATCAATGGCTTCTTTACCGTTAGATCCTACACCAATAATATCAAAAGTTTGTTCTCCTCCTAAAAGTGATTGCAAACCTTCCAGGAACATAAAATGATCATCAACAATGAATATTTTTGTTTTTTTGTCTGTCATGTGCTTTTAATTTATTATAGTTTGCCTTTTATAGGTATCTCAATATTTACAAGGCTCCAGTTACCAATGGAAGATTCAATGCTTATTTCGCCATCCATTTCTTCAATTCTTGATTGGATATTCCTTAAACCAATACCTGTTGCAGCTTTTTTTACATCAAATCCAACCCCATCGTCCTCAACCATTAAATTCACTTGCCCACTCCTTTTAATCAACTGTATGTCAACATTTTTTGCTTTTGAATATTTTACAATATTGTTCATTAGCTCTTGTATTATCCGGTAAACCTCAACTTTTATCTCGGTCGCCAATTGGTTTAATTCATCTTTAGGAAATGCCTCAAAATTTACTTTGATATGTTTTTTATTCAGTATTTCGTTTACGAAGTTAATTATTAGACCAGTAAAAGCAGCATCCATAAGTCTAGACGGAAGAAGGTTGTGTGATATTGATCGTACCTCATTGTATGTTTCGTCAATGTTCTTCATTACTTTTCGTAATTTCTCATCATCTGTATCATTAATAATATTTGCAAGGTTTAGTTTTATACTTGCAAGGTTGCCCCCAATTCCATCATGCAAATCCTGGGCTATCCGCTTACGCTCTCTTTCCTGTCCTTCCATGCTGGCTTTCATAGCCAGAAATTCCTGGTCACTTAATAGTTTGTAGATTTTTTGCTTGTTAACTTCTTCTGTCCTTAAGTTTAAAAGTTCAATAGCTTTTAGTTTTTGCTGATAAAGTACAATTAATATAATAGCAGCTAAAATCAAGATTACTGCTACTAATATTGCAATATTTTTCACAAGGCTTTTTTGCCGGAGCTCAGACTGTTCTTTTTCGAACTTAATTTGCTGTAGTTCTGATTCTTTTGTCAATGAAATTATTTTTTCTTCTTTCTTTTCTTTTTCAATTTTATTCTTTTGCAGGTTAAGGGCTTGCAATTCATTTTGCTTGTTCAACAATAAGATCTCATTTTTGCTTTTTTCGGCTTCAAGTCTTCTTAACAGTTTTTGTTTGTCTAGCTCTGCCATTTTTTTCGCAAGTTCGGTTTTCTGGATCTTTTTGTCTTTTTTAAGTATAATCAGCTCCTTTTCTTTGTTTTCTATTTCGTATTTTGTCAGCAATTCTTCAATCTGTGCATTTTTCTCAATATCAAAAAGTTCTCTGTTTGTTTTAATTATTGTATATAGATAATCAATTGCCTTTACATATTGCCCCATATCTTCATAAGAAAGTGCCATGCCAGTATATATTTTGGGCAAAGTGTGCCTGGCTGAAGTTTCTATGGCTAATTCTAATGCTTTATTATAATAAATTAATGATGAGTCGAATTCTTTTTGTGCCCTGTACACATGCCCGATATTGCAATAAGTGGCTACCAGGCCAGCTTTAAGGTTCAATCTTTCTTCTATTTGCTGACTTTTTTTGTAATATTCAATTGCATTTTTGTATTCTCCCTGTTCAAAATAAATAGTCCCTATATTTCCGAGTGGGGGTGCCTGGTTTTGCAGGCTATTATGTTCTTCAGCAATTTTTAAACTTTGTTGATAATATTCAATGGCTTTTGAAAGATTCTTTTTTTCTTTATAAGCAGCACCTAGATTATTAAGGACTGAATAATCAGGAACGTTTTGCAGTGTCAGGCTTTTTTCAAAATACTGAATTGCTTTGTCGTAATGTTCTTGTCGCAGAAATATAAGGCCTGTATTGTTCATACTGCTAATTATACCTTTTTTATAGTTAGCTTCATCAGCTATGTGGTAAGCTTTGGTATAATATTTCATAGCAGAATCCAGTTCATTTCTGTTTTTGTAAACTGAGCCCAGGTTATTGTAACATTCACATAACCCTATTTTGTTATTGTTTTTTTTGAATAAACTAACACTTTTGTTAAAGTTTTCAATGGCTTCCTGATATTCGCCCCGCAGTTTGTTTATGGAACCAAAATTATGATAACAAAGTGCAAGATACATCTGGTTATCGCTTTCTTTGAGGACACTATACGCCTTCAACGTGCATTGATAGGCTTTTTGGATATCTGTATTTATAAAATAGTCATAACATTGCAGGTAAACCGAAGCTTTTTCTTTATTTGAGAGGTGGGCAACTTCCTTATCAAGATCTTCTAAATTAGAAGTCACCTGGGCTTTTGCATAACCTCCAACAATTACAAACAAAAGTGTAAGAAAAATAGAGGGCCATATTTTTTTAATTTGTGCCATTTTGGTGTTTTTTTTTGGAGAAAGCCCCGGTGCGTTTTTTTCATGAAGCTTCATATAATTTAATCCCAAAGCTTAAAATATATTAACATCACAGAATTAACTAATAAAACCAAGTCTCAAAAGTATAAAAATTACAACCAACAAGTATCCCTATTTCCAGTGAGTTTTAATTTCCCTTTTTCTGGTGATGTACAAAATTTTATACTCAATTACTTTTGCAGTGTTCTAATAATTATAAACAAATTAAAATTTCAAAAAATGAAAAAAACAATCATGTTGGCTAGCATTATGTGTTTAGCCTTAATGTTTACAGTAAATGTTTCTGCCCAAAAACTTGGTAAATTTGGCAGCTCTATTGAAAAAAAAATGGGACCTAAAACTATCAAAGTCCCTTACACCGATGTTATTAGCTACCTTGGTTATGCCTCACCTGGACAAGAGGATGAAGTAAAAGACGGAAAAAAATTCTACTACATTTACGTATGGATTCCACTTGCTGCTCCTGAGCTAGGCGTAAGAATGATGTCTCCTGTACCTGCAAAGTATAAAAACAAGAAGGCAATACAATCTGAACAATACACTAAAAATAATAGCTCTAAAGATTATTTCGATACTTACATTACTCTTGAACGTTCGGATATTATAAGTGTAGATAAAATCAGTGAAGAAGGAGTAAAAAAAGCAAACTGGGTAGTATTTGAAAGAAACGACGATAGTGGAGAAATGCCTAAACAACCTAGCGGCAGTAGTTACAACTCATTGTTAAGATATAAAAGCGAAGTCAGTAACCCAGCAAAAGCTTTAGTCGCTGGACTTTATAGGGTTGGATTCACAACTTACAAAAGAGGTGAAGTTAATGGTACTTTTTTAGCAGAGGTTGCCGCACCAGTAAAGTTACCCGGAGTAGCAATGGCTAAAACCATTGATGAATTGCTAAAATTAATTAAGAAATAGAAAGTATAGTTGACCTGAAGCCTTCTCATGTTTTTAGTCTCGGATAGATAATATTTAAAACAGCTTTAGGTCAACTGTTTATATTAACAAATTTAATAAACCTATTAAAAATAAAAAGTTATGATTACTGGAATTACACTTATCGTACTCAGTCTTATTGCAGTACCTTCGATTATCTTAGCAAAAAAACCAAATGCACAAGAACTTTTAGACAAAATTGCCCCTTATCAAGGATGGATTGGACTGGTTTTCACCTTTTGGGGTGTATACGGTGTCATTTTTAGCGGTATTTTGGGGTTAAGTTGGATGACCTCCTGGCCAATATACTGGATAACCCTGTTGGCAGTTAATCTTATGCAAGCTGTTTTAGGTTTTATGCTGGGTTATGGTATGATTTCAAAATACGTGTTTGCAAAAAATGAAGAGGCAAAGAAAAAAGGCGCCCAATTACTTGCTAAATTAGCACCAATCCAAGGGAAACTTGGAATGGCAGGTATTGCTGTTGGTATTTGGACAATTTTAGCTTCTATTCTTTTTCACGGGGTTTAAAAATTACACCTAAAATTAGAACTTAGTAACTTACTGAGTTCTGATTTTAACAAAACCATATTTTTGGCACATAAAACACTGGTTATTATTGATGAAACTAAGCTGGCATAGACAATGCTTTGATATACTTCGTTTGCAAATGCCAATGGTATTCAACTTTTTAGTCATTCATCCAAATTAATATACTAAATTTTTGTTGTTACCACCTTGTTTTTTACTTCAGAAAGTCATTAGTACCATGTCGCCAACTGTTGGCAGTTCATAATCATATAGACAGGAGAGCGGTCAACTGACAATCCGAACAGCTCATTTATACCGAACCGCTGTTAGTAATTGGCTCAGTATATATTTTCGACTGAAGCCAAGCCTTTTAGTAATTCTTTTAATCCACAGCCATATTCTAATCCCGGAAAATCATTTACAATGAAATCTTTAAAACTGTTTGTTATAATAATAGGTCTGTATTTTTTAACTTTTAACGTATTCTGGTACTTTCTAAAAATTTCCTATCACCACGACCATGATGCATCTTTAAGGGTAATGTTTATGAGCCTTTCTATTTCAATAATAGCATTGGTGCATCTTGAAAAAAAGAGAATCTTTAATGTAATTTTATGGGGAAGTTATTTTGCCGGTACATTGCTGTTAATTAATAGTTTATGGCAGGGAGGCTTGAATATGTTTATTTTGAATGAAACAAAATGGCCGATTTTAATTTTTCAGATAATATATCTTTTCCTTTTTATGAGTAAAAAGCTATATGAAAAGGGTTTGGGACATAAGTTTAAATTAATAATGCAACGAATTTGGAGTTAAATTATTTGCTCATGGATTTGGATGAAGTTTTAATTCATTTATTTTTGGCCCAATCTGTGTTTTGAGTAAAAATCCACAACCAGATGATGTGGATTTGAAAATGCCCCTATATGGGGGCAGAACTGCTTTCACCATCGGAGGAGATAAAAGTTGTATTATTTGTTCATCGAAAAAAGTTAAACCCGATTGCCCTGTCACCACTCCCAAAGGAAGTGGTTTTAAGATCTATAATAAAACCTGATTGCGCAAGGTGTCAAAGCAATTTAACACCTCATAATTCCCTTAAATTTTTGCCACTCCATCTAAAATTACTGGATAGCTTCTAAAAACTTCATCGTAGATATCACAATAGGCTTCTCTAAATTCCTCTTTATTGTTAAATTTATTTAGCACTTTTTTGTATTCACTGGCAAGTAGTCTCAAGAATTGTTCGGCATGTTTTTATTCATTTAGATATTCACCAAGATTCGTATTTTCAAGAAGCATACCAACGTTCTCGTCACCATGCTGCCCTAAGCATTCTCCTAATCCCATTGCAACTAAACGTAAAGTATCCTCATCCCAACCATGTTTTTTTATTTTTCAGAAAAGGTATCTTGTCAATGCTTTAGAATTGCAAGAAAATCTTCGTCATTCCAAAACTTTTTAAAATCAGTGTCTGAAAGGAACTGCTCACTGGGTTTTCCTAAATTTAATGACTGTTTAACATAGGGCAACAGCTCCTTCTTGTCTCCTTTCAATGCATAAAAACAAGAAAGGTTGAATGCAAGCATTTCATTATCCACATCTTCGGCCTTCAGGTCTTGGGGTAGCAATTTTGCAAATACGAGCTCTTCAATTTCTTTGTCCCTTGCAATAATAGCATAAACAAGCGAGTTAGATGCCACATCTGATATTTTATGCGAGGTCCCCACATTAGGTAGGATGGTGTTTATATAAGAGAGAATAACAAGTCTTGATTTTTCAAATTCACTTCTTTGCAATGCATTAATTATCAACTTTGTCACATAGCTTGCCATATCAAAAGAATATTTTTCTGCATACTTGCTTTCAATCACAACCTTCTCACTAATAGAAATATAAGGCTCGTATTCTAAAGACGACATGGCGTTTTCGAATTCATTTTTAAGAACTTTTTTCTCACTGTCATGTTGTTTTTTTCTTTCTTCTGCGGCTTTTTTTTCTTCAAGTTCTTTCTGGATATCTTCTTCTGTTTTGCCCATTAAGGCATAGCTGAATCTTTTAGAAAAATCTTCATAAGTTTCTTTGGTGATATAGTCTTCTTCCCTACTCGAAACATCAACATTTAATAGTTCAATAAGCCTTTCTTTTGACTTTTCATCTTCTTCTGCAAATTGTTGCAATATCGATTTTGTTTTTTCCTGATCAATCTCAAACATAACCTTTATTATGGCCGAAATATGATTTGTTTCTTCTAATTGAATTACTTTATTCAACGTTTCTGCTAAAAGTGTAATAGGGCACTCTTTGATGTTTATTTTTTTAAATCCGTCCCTTATATCAAATTCATTAAAAATATGTAATGGGACAGATTTTCCAATTTCAGCCAGCAGTCTATTAAAATCGCCTGCATCGCCAGAGGTCAGTCCATTTTTTATAATTTCTATAGTGCCTTTAAGCGCTTCTACTTCTGCTTTTAACAGTTCTGATAAACCCTGTTCCAGGATCCCCTTAAAAAGACCATCAAAGCTGTCATTATCACTGTATTTGAATACATACGATTTAAAATGTTCCAGTACCTCTCTTTCATATTTGGAGTTCTTCATCTTTTCAAATAAAGGTACATACAGGTTCTCCATAGAATCGCCATATTCAGTGCTTAGGAAGTTTCCATCTAACCAAAGGACAAGTTGCGCCAAAGGTTCCAGCTCAAATGACGGGAACAGGTTGTCAATTAACTGGTCCTGAACCGTACTTCCCCAATACCTGTGCCCTGTATCGTAGTATTCAGAACAGTTTTTGAATGCCTCAACTACTGCCAGTTGTCCCTCAACCGACTTTCTTTCAATCAGTTCCTTTATTGCTAATACTGTTGCGTTATAGCTGTCTCCCATTCCATCATCGGCAAAGGTAACCTGCACCAGGCGAATCAATGTTTTTTCACTAAGCTCTTTTATATGTATATTTATTGCATTGTCCAGCAATTCAATTTCAAGGGCACTGTCATCGGCATCATATTTATCAACATCAAATACATCTTCTATGTCTTCTATGCTGTTTAAGGCCTGCTCAACTTTATCCAAATTAGCTGTGTTGCCTTTCAGTATGAAAAGGATTTCTTCTTTAGAAAGCTTGTTGCTTATTACTTCGCTTTTGTCCCTATTTTCCCAATCCTCCTTTGAATAATGAAGAGACTCTATTTCTTTAAGGTTCTCCAAACCAAACAATGGGGCAAGGGCTGCTTTTATCCTCACTTTGCTTGAATCAAAGGGGCAGCTTCTTACATTCAAATATTCCAGTTGTTTTAAACCTTGTAATGGGGTAAGATCCTTAATTTTTGTCGAATCTAAAGACAAGTATTTTAAGTTAATTAATGTACTAATGGTTGCTATTTCATTAATATTATATGCGTTGGCAAGATCCAATTTCTCAAGGCATTCCAGATTTTTAATCCCTTTTATATTTTCAAGCTGTGCCTGGCTGATAATAATTGTTTTCAGTTTTTTCAATGAACTTAAAGCATCCAAATTTGCAAAAGGGCAAAAAGATGATTCGAAGTATTCAAGATTTGTTAAGCTGCCAATGACTTTGGGAAAATTAACCGATTCCGGATCTTCAAAAAGATCATCCATTTCCTCCTCAAAGCTGTTGCTTGCTTCCCTGTTTTTAAAAATATCAACAAGGTGAAGTTTTTTTAAAGCTTTTAAATTTGCAAATTCGTCAGGCAGGTGCATAAGTTGTGGAAAGTAATTGAGCTCCAGTTCTTCTAGTTGAGGTATCATGGAGAACTCAACAGGAAACTCACGAAAACCAAGCCTGGTTAATGATAATGTTCTCAATGATTCCAGTTTTGAAATTTCCGGGGAGACTGTTCCAAGTTTCCCTGAGCGAAGTGTTAATTTTTTTAAATTTTGAAGGTTCGCAATTTCGTCTGGTATATCAAAAACCTGATCAGTTGCAATTGCCAATTCTTCCAGCATGGGAAAATTTTTGCAAAGCGGAACAAAATCAATATTTGCCATTGTAATATGCAATGTTTTTAAATTCAGCCCTATCAGCTCATTTACACGAACGCCGCTGATGCATACTTCATTTAAAGATAGGTCTTTGAACCCACCAGGCAGTTTTTCCCATTGATCTGTTTTTGGGAAAAAAGAGAGTTTTTTTACATTAACCAACCTTTTTATTTCATCGGTATTAGCCTTTTTACATTCTTCTCCGCTTAAATAGAGTTCTGTAACATCTTTTGGATTTTGTAATGCCTCATCAATAAAAGTATACTTCATTTGACTCTCCTTTCTCTTGTTTAAATATTTGTTTTTCTACGAAACCTCTTTAAAATTTTCAATTATTCGATAATTTCATAAAACATCGGCAATTTTGACTAAGCTGCCGACAACTTACTTTTTCATTATTAAACTTGTAAAAGTATGATTATTTCGTGTAATACATTTAAGTATGTAGCTACCGATTACCAGGTCATGAACATTTAGTGTTATTTTTTCGCTGTTATTCTGTAAGTCTTTAACTTTAACCTTTAGGCCAGATGTAGTATAAACCTCGATTTTTGCTAAAGGGCTACCTGCTGGCTGTGTGATTGTAAGGATGTCTGTTGTCGGGTTCGGATACGCATTTATGGAATAATCACCCAGTTCGTCAAAGCCAGTTGTAGTTTTGGCTAATTGTACATCTTCACTAACATCACTGTTTACCACTGAGACAGCACTACTAACATCATCATAATTTGGTGCCGATACTGTATAAGCAATATTGTTTGCAGGGAGAACATTGGTAAAAGTAGCTATCCCTGAAACATCACTGATTGCAGTACCACAACCATTTAAGCTTACCGTAGCACCAGCAACGGCATCAGTACCGGAATTAATTGTAAAAGTTACATTGTAAGTTGTTAAAGACAGGGTTACTTCTTCATTAACATCACTGTTTACCACTGAAACTGTTCCACTTGCATCATCATAATTTGGTGCCGATACTGTATAAGCAATATTGTTTGCAGGGAGAACATTGGTAAAAGTGGCTATTCCAGTAGCATTACTGGTGGCTGTACCATAACCACTTAAGCTTACTATAGCACCAGCAACGGCATCAGTACCGGAATTAATTGTAAAAGTTACATTGTAAGTTGTTAAAGACA
>JBNKJW010000015.1:0-22817 GCA_050291445.1 Bacteroidales bacterium
AATCTAAATAAGTTAATGCCCTGAAATTAACTATTTTATCGTTTCCGTGCAAAAAAATACAGAATAGATTCAAACATTAACCTGGCCTGAAGTGATTGAATTTATTGGCCGGTTGTGTTTTCTATGAGACACTAATTAAAATTTAGGAGGAGTAGGGTTAAACCTCTGTTTTTTTTGGAAATTAAAGCTTCCGTGCGAATCCTTTCACTTGGTTTTCTGGCTTCTGCATCTTTTTGAAAATAGAGTTCGGTTGATAAAATCACCTCCTGATAAGGGGATACTAAATAGCCCAATGCTTCAATAATAAATTAAACTTTTGAAGAAGAAAATTGAATGTAGAGACATGCTAAGCATCTTTAAGATGCTTAGCATGTTGTTGCAATAACTATTTTTTCAATAAAAACTCAAGGCTCATGGACAACACAGAAGTAGAAAAAGTGATTTTGGGAACATATCCAAACCACATCATCGAAAATCTCAAAAATAATTGGCAAAAAGAAAAACAGCGAAGAAAAACTGGTTGGCGAAAGTGTTAAAAAAGCCAGGGTAAACTTTCGATAAAATCCTGAATAATCTGGATTCTGTTCTTGATGTAACAGAAGACCAAAATACCATAAACTCTTTAACGACCTTGAAGGCATTATTGAAGAAATGAATGCGAAGATAAAGGCGAGAGGAACAAGGAAGGGGAATGGAGAAGATCGTGAGGAGTAAATTCTCTCAACAAAACATGCTAACAAGCTTAGCATCTCAAAGATGCTAAGCTTGTTAATTTCTTGTTCTTATTGAAGAAGCAAATTTTAAACATATAAACTTTAATTTATAAGCAATCTGGTCGTTTTTTATAATTTTGTTTTCATCTGCTATTTTTTCAACAAAAATCCCCTAAGTTATTCATAATCAGACATGCTAAGCATCTTGGAGATGCTTAGCATGTAAAACATGTTGCATCAAAATATCCCTTAAAAAAAGCTCTCATCAATAAGAATTTTTGATTGGCTCTCAAAATTATCTTTGTCGTAGCCTATCATTTCGTAAGCCAATTCTTTATCAACCAGCTTACCATTGCGTAAACCAGCATAATCTTTATAAGAGCTATATGGCCAATCTTCTATTTTTAAGCATAAGCCTGCACGTAGAGGGTTCTGATGAATATAATGAAAACAATTAGCAAGGATATTTTCATTCTTAAGTACATCGTTTAAACATTTTGCAGTAGTATCGTGGGCAAATAATTTGCCTCGTCTGTTATTTGCTTTGTTTATAGCCCTTGTATATCCGCTTAACAATGAACCTATATTTTTTGAAAGTTGTTGTACATGTGGCCGATGCTTTTCTTCAATTAATTCACAAGCTGAAGGTTTGGCTACAATTAAAAAGTGAAAGTGATTTGGCATTAAACACCAGGCAAGAATGCTTGTTACAGGTGCAATTAATTTATTAACTTTCGTTAAGAAGTAAAGGTAGTTGTCAGCATTGAAGAAAACTTTTTCGTTGCTTCGGTTGTAAATGTGGTAGGTTTTATCCTCTTCAAAGTACATGATGTAAAGTTAGTGTAGTTTGGTTATTGAATGTAGAGACATGCTAAGCATCTTTAAGATGCTTAGCATGTTGTTGCAATAACTATTTCTTCAATAAAAACTCCCTAAACCCTTCATAATCTTTCCCCATTTCAATCGATAGCTTTTCATTTTTCATAAAAGCCTGCAATTTTTCAGGAATTTCAATTTTCTTTTCCAATGTGTTTTCAACAGTTTCTAAAAATTTAGCAGGATGAGCTGTTTCAAGGAAAACACCGATGACATCATTTTCTTTTTGGTATTCTTTTAATCCCAAATAGGCAACTGCGCCATGAGGATCGAGCACATAGCCTGTTTTTTTGTAAACCTCTTTCATACACTGTTTGGTCTGTTCATCGGTGTAGCTGTATCCAATAATGTCTTTTTTTATTTTTTTCCACTCATGGTCATACATTTCTAAAATGCGGGCAAAATTACTTGGGTTACCCACATCCATTGCATTTGAAATAGTTGTTTCTGATGGGCGAGGGGTGAACTTTCCTTTTGAAAGATATTCAGGTACCACATCATTAATATTAGCCGAGGCGATAAATTTATCAATGGGCAATCCCATTTGTTTACCAAACAATCCGGCAGTCAGGTTACCATAGTTTCCGCTTGGAACAGAAAATACAACCGGCTTGCCTGCTTTTTTTAACTGGGCAAATGCATGGAAATAATAAACCATTTGAGGTAAAAACCGGGCAATACTGATTGAATTGGCTGAACTAATGTTTATTTTACTACGTAAATCTTTATCATTGAAAGCTTCTTTTACCAATTTTTGACAATCGTCAAAAGTGCCACTAATTTCGAGGGCAGTGATGTTTTGCCCAAGGGTTGTAAATTGTTTTTCCTGAATGTTACTGACCATGCCTTTAGGGTAAAGTACCACCACATCAACATTTTCAAGACCCAGAAAGCCATTGGCAACAGCGCTTCCTGTATCTCCTGATGTGGCAACTAAGATGGTCACTTTTTCATCAGGCGAAAAGGTACTCATAAAACGGGCGGTCACCCTGGCACCAACATCTTTAAAAGCCAGGGTGGGGCCATGGAATAATTCCAAAGAATAGACATTTTCTTCTACTTCAACCAAAGGGATTTCGAAATTTAGTGCTTCATTCATTAAATTCCTAAGGCAATCATTTTCAATATCTTCACCTGCATAAAACTCCATTAATTCGTAGCCGAGTTTGCCCAGGGTTTTATCTTTTAAAGTTTCAAAAAAGCTTTTAGGCAAAATCGGGATTTCAGTAGGATAAAACAGGCCACCATCGTTGGCAAGTCCTTTGATTACAGCCTCTTTAAAATCGCTTTCGTTTACTTTATGGTTGGTGCTTATGTATTTCATTATTTTAGAACTTAGAAATTAGTGGATTAGAACTTTGTATATTGGTATTTTAGAAATTAGTGTATTACATTTCAATACACAAATAAACCAATATACATTCTCAATTCTTCATTTTGAATTTAGAGTTAGTCAAATTGGTGTATTATCACATCAACCTTGATCCTTGTTTACCAATTTTTGAAACAAATAGGTTGTAATCGATTCCTTTATTTTTATATACTTCGTTAAAAATATTGTAAATTGCTTCAGCCGTTTCTTTTCCTTTTGACAATGCAAAAACCGATGGACCAGAACCCGATATGCTGCAACCCAATGCACCTGAATTAATAGCAGCTTCCTTTAATTCGAGAAAGCCCGGGATAAGTTTTGCTCTTTGTGGTTCAATGATTCTGTCTTTTAAAGAGCGGCCAATTAATTCATAATCAGACTGATGTAAGCCTGCTATTAATCCTGCAACATTCCCCCATTGAATAACCGCATCTTTTAATGCAACTTGCTTTGGCAGCATTTCTCTTGCTTCTTTTGTTTTAATTTCTATCTGAGGATGGATAATGGTACAATACAAGTCTTGTGGGGCTTCTATTACAATCATATCCAAAGGGTTATAACCTCTTATTAATGAAAATTCACCAGTAATTGCCGGGGCAACATTATCAGCATGCATGGCTCCTGATGCAAGAGCTTCGCCAAACATGGCAAAATGGATCAATTCATGGGTGTTGTACTCCCTGCCAAATAATTTATTTAACCCAAAAGCAGCACCCGATGCACTTGCAGCACTTGAACCAATTCCGCTACCAGGGTTAATTAGTTTATTGATTTCAATTTCAACCCCAAAATTTCCGTTTTCTTTTTTCAGCATTTCAATGGCAACCACACCAGCTACATTTTTTTCTGGTTCAGTAGGTAAGTTCCCAAGACCTTTTGATATAATTTTTACACCAGGTTGCTCTGTTTTTCTGAAAATCATTTCATCACCTATGTTTTCTAATGCAAAACCCAGGATATCAAATGCACATCCTACGTTGGCAACAGTGGCGGGGGCAAAAACTTTGATTTCTTTTGTACTCATTTTATCTTTCTTTCATAACCTGGTAAGTCTTTATTGCTTGCCAGGTTTTTTATTCTTTTTTTAGTTTTAGACTTACTAAGTTTTGGAAACTTAGCAAGTCAGACTTTTACTCGTTGGCTATAGACATAATATCTGCAAATACGCCAGAGGCTGTAACTTCTGCACCGGCTCCAGCTCCTTTAACAATTAGAGGCTGTTCATCGTATCGTTTTGAGTAAATCAAAACAATATTGTCTTTTCCATCTAGCTGATAATAAGGCGATTCCTTGCCAATACTTTGCAGACCCACCTTCGCCTCTCCATTTTCATAAACAGCTGTAAAGCGAAGCTTTTTTCCTTCAGCTTCTGCACTTTTTCGTATTTTTTCAAAATGTTCACCATTGTCTTTTAATGCCTGAATAAATTCATCTGTATTGTTTTTATCAAACAGTTCTTGTGGGATGAAACCTTCGTTTTTAATTTCTTCAAATTCAAGCGGACAACCCGATTCGCGTGCAAGGATGAGTATTTTGCGCATTACATCCGTACCACTTAAATCAATTCTTGGATCGGGTTCTGTATATCCTTCTTCCATAGCCATTTCAACAGTTTTTGCAAATGAATTTTTGTTATTAAAATTGTTGAAAATAAAGTTAAGGCTACCTGATAAAACGGCTTCTATTTTATGAATCTTATCACCGCTTTTTATCATTGACCGGATGGTTCTTAAAACAGGAAGACCTGCAGCAACATTTGTTTCGTAAAGAAATTTAATGTTACGTTTAGTGGCTAACTCATTAAGGTGTTTATAATTACCAAACTCCGAAGAAGCAGCAATTTTATTTGAAGCTACTACAGAAATACTAGCATCCAGAACTTTAGCATAAATTTTTGCAATATCTGCATTGGCAGTATTATCTACAAAAACACTGTTGCGCATATTCAATTCTTTAATTTTAGCTACAAATTTATTCAAATCTGTTTTTTCGCCTTTCTCCATTAGTTCGTCATACCAGTCGCCAACATATTCATGGTTAAACAGCATTTTTCTACTATTGGCAAGGGCTGCAACACGAATTTCAAGTTTAAATTCCTTTTTTAAGTATTCTTTTTGATCCTCAACTTGTTGCAATAACTTTAGGCCAACATTACCCACCCCAACAACAAACAGGTGCATCTTTTTAACTTCAGAAAGGAAGAAACTTTCGTGTAAAACATTTAATGCTTTTTTTACATCGTCTCTTTTTATTACAATGGAAATGTTTCTTTCGGTTGAGCCCTGGGCAATGGCTCTTACGTTAATACCATTATTTCCCAAAGAATGAAATGCTTTTCCGCTCAGGCCAATGGATTCTTTCATATTATCACCTACCAGGGCAACAATTGAGAGCTCATCCTCAACTAAAATGTCATTGATTTTTCCCAACTTCATTTCAGAGGCAAACTCAACATTTAAGGCATCTACAGCCAAAGAAATGTCTTTTGAATCTATTCCAATAGATACCGTATGCTCCGAGGATGCCAAAGTAACAAACATGATGTTGATCTTATTGGAGTACAAGGTGGAAAAAAGTCTTGATAAGGTTCCGGTAACTCCTAGCATTCCACCGCCAGTTAAGGTTAGCAAGGCGGTCTGGTGGATATGCGAAAGTCCTTTTATTGGATTTCCTGTTTTATCAGTTTCCTTGCTAATAAGTGTTCCATCTGCCTCTGGCTCAAAAGTGTTTTTTATTAAGATGGGAATCCCTTTTTGGAAAACAGGTTGAATAGTTGGCGGATAAATTACCTTAGCTCCAAAATGTGAAAGCTCCATGGCCTCTTCGTACGAAAGCTGCTTTAGAGGGTAGGCGCTCGAAACCTGGTTAGGATCGGCTGTCATTACACCACTTACATCTGTCCATATTTCTAACATGCTCACATTCAGCGCACTGGCTAGTATTGCGGCAGTATAATCAGAACCACCCCTGCCTAAAGTTGTCTGGTTTCTTTTGTTTGATGAAGCAATAAATCCATTTACAACTATATTGCTGGAAATTCCTTGAAACCTTTCTGTGATTTTGGCAAAACTTGCATCAAAATCAACATTTGCGCTGCCAAAATTTTCATCGGTTACCAGTAATTCTCTTGCATCAATGTACTGGGTTTCTATTCCCATTGAGCTAAAAGCTTCTGAAATGATAAGTGCTGACATCCTTTCACCAAAGCCCAGCAGGTAGTCCTTTGTTTTTGGTGATATTTCCTGCAAAAGGTAAACTCCATGGCAAATATCGTCCAATTCTTGTATGAGTTCTTTAATGGTAGCATATACCTCTTTTAGCTTTCCATTAGTTATAAGATCATTTGCTGTTTCAACATGTTTCGATTCAATCTCAGAAATCAATATCTGGTAGTTTGAATCACGTTTAGACGCAAGTTCTGCACATTGAGTAATGGTGTTGGTGATTCCTCCCAGAGCCGACACTACCGTGATAACCTGTTCTTTTTTACTTTTTACAATATTAATTACATTCAGTATATTTTTGGAATTCGCTACCGAAGTTCCCCCAAATTTTAAAACTTTCATGTTATTTTATTTCAGTAATTGGAAAATAATGATTTGTAAGCATGATGCTTATTTTGTAAAAGTAGGAATAATTCCTTAACGGATAATATGATAATTGTACCCCCTAAGGGGTCATAGTTGTGCGGCCAGTAATAATGGTAGTGCTCCATGTAAATAGCATAGTAAAAGTTAATACATGATTAACTCCATGGATGAAATTTGAAAGTGATATGTTTGAATTTGATTTCAATTTCGTTTTATTAGGGCGTAAAAGTAGGAATTTTATTCATACAGTCAATACATTTCAGGTTTTTTAACAAAGATTTAATAAAAAAATGGTGGTTTATATGGCTATAAATAGCATTAAATTAGCTTGTTGGCTTAATTAAAATTTATTTTTCAAATAGGTGATTAATTCGGTTAAACTATCGATTTGTGGAATTGCATATTTTTTACAAACAATATCTACATTTCCCTTTTTCCAGTATCCCGCAGGGCAGCATACAACAATTTTTCCTGAGTTGGCAGATAAGCCAAGTTCAAGAAGCGAAACGGGCGACTTTGTTAATGGATCAAAATACATTACAATCAAATCAGCCCTTTCAAGTCCCTGTAGTTCCCAGTTTACCTGCTCATTAAAATTAGGGTTAAGAATGTCTTCTTTCCAGGAACTGTCCCAATCTTTTCTTCTTGGGTTTAAGATGTTGATGTATTGATGATCTATATTTTGTATGATTTCTTCTTGCCAATTATCAGCCGTGTTTTGTTCAATACTTCCTGCAAGGAAAATGCATTTGCCAACAAGGGGGATGGGGTTTGGGGGATAAATTACCATAATTGTATGTGTCAATAGTCATTAGCCATTAAGTAGTTATTAACCAACGACTAATGACTTGTTTTACAGCTAGTCAGCCAAAGCTGCCTCTAACTCATCTGTCATTTCCAAATCATGGAAAACATTTTGCACATCATCATCATCTTCAAGCATTTCAATTAGCCTGAGTGCTTTTTTTGCAGTATCAACATCTACTGTTTTTCTAACATTAGGAATGCGCTGTAGCTCAGAGTTTTCTGGTTCAATATTCATTTCTTCCAGTTTCTTTTGCATACTGCCAAAATCTTCCAGGGCGGTTGTAATTATCATATGATCTTCAGCCACCTCAATCTCTTCCAGGCCAGCATCAATTAATTCAAGTTCTAACTCTTCCACATCATTGTTGTCTAGTGGAACAGTGAAAATTCCTTTCCGCTCAAAAAGAAAGCTCAATGAGCCATTTTTTCCTAAATTACCACCTCTTTTATTAAAAGCAGAACGCACACTTGCTACGGTTCTTTGATTGTTATCGGTTAAGCATTCTACAAATATTGCAACACCGCCTGGTCCGGTTCCTTCAAAAGTAACTTCTGCATAGTTGTCGCTGCCGCCTTCGCCTTTTGATATTGCTCTCTGTATCACATCTTTAGGCATGTTGGCGCCTTTGGCATTCTGGATGGCACTTCTTAGCCTGGGGTTCATTTCAGGGTCGGCGCTACCTCCTTCTTTTACTGCTATAGTGATTTCCTTGGAAATTCTTGAAAAAATCTTTGAACGTTTGGCATCTGCTGCCCCTTTCTTTCTCTTAATGGTTGAC
Source organism: Bacteroidales bacterium (assembly GCA_050291445.1). Lineage (GTDB taxonomy): Bacteria > Bacteroidota > Bacteroidia > Bacteroidales > NBLH01 > NBLH01. The sequence goes on from JBNKJW010000015.1 coordinate 8,138, forward strand.
CATTTACTATGTCCTGACATAATTCAATCTTTTTTGTAAAGTCCTCTTTAATAACTTGCTTGATTCACTTTAAAGCTTTTTTGAAATTAGAACCTTGAAATTAGAACTTGAGGGAAAACTAAATTCTAAATTTTAACAACCAATTTCTGTATAATTGCAAATTTGCGAAAAAATAGCGAATTTCCCTAAAACCGAAGTTGTTTTGCCAAAAATCAGGCATTTATCAACTTAAATTCAATTAAAAATCGAATAAAGGAGGAGCTCGTCTTTTATTATTTCAGATAATGAACTATTTTTGCAGCCTCAATTAAGTATTTTGGTTAAATCACTTTTCTAAATAAGGAAGTATGATTGATATTAGAGCAGAAAGATTAGCACAGGCAAAACCATTTGATAAAGAGCAATTTAGAAATGGCCGTTCCAAGTTGTATATCGAAACTTATGGTTGCCAAATGAATGTGGCTGATAGTGAGGTGGTTGTTTCTATTTTAAACAAGCAGGGTTTTGGATTATCCGATGATTATAAAGAGGCTGATTTAATATTGGTTAATACATGCTCAATTAGAGACAATGCAGAACAACGTGTTTTTAACCGATTAAATGAGTTTAAACACCTTAAGAAGAAAAATAAAGGCTTGCTGGTAGGCATTATTGGCTGTATGGCTGAGCGTTTGAAAGAACAATTGCTAGAGAAAGAGAAACTGGTGGATATTGTTGTTGGTCCTGATGCTTATCGTGAATTGCCAAAACTGGTTATAGAAGCTGAAAGCGGGCAAAAAGCCATTAATGTTTTGCTTTCGAGAGAAGAAACGTATGCTGAAATCAGCCCAATTCGTTTGGACAAAAATGGGGTTTCTTCATTTGTTTCAATTATGCGTGGGTGTGATAATATGTGTGCCTATTGTGTGGTTCCCTTTACCAGGGGAAGGGAGCGAAGCCGTGAGCCTCAGACAATACTTCGGGAGGTTCAGGAGTTGATTGATATGGGCTACAAAGAGGTAACACTGCTTGGACAAAATGTAGATAAATATAATTGGAACAAAGGTGAAGTTAATTTTGCCCAGTTATTGGAAATGACAGCAAAATTAAACCCTAAATTAAGGGTGCGTTTTTCTACTTCTTATCCGCAGGATATGACTGATGAGGTATTACATGCAATTGCAAAATATGAAAACATTTGCAATTACATTCATTTGCCAGTGCAATCGGGTAGTACCAGAATTTTGGAGAAAATGAAGCGAGGTTATACCAGGGAGTGGTACATGGATAGAATCAATGCTATTAAAAGAATTATTCCTGATTGTGCAATTTCTTCTGATTTTATTGCTGGTTTTTGTACCGAAACTGAGGAAGACCATAAAGACACACTTTCAATTATGGAGTGGGTGGGCTTTGATTATTCTTACATGTTTAAATATTCTGAAAGGCCAAATACGTTTGCTGCCAGAAAATGTGATGATGATGTACCTGAAGAAGTGAAAAGCAGACGATTATCTGAAATAATTGAATTGCAGAATAGACTTTCCCTCGAAAGTAACCAGCGGGATGTTGGTAAAACGTTCGAGGTTTTAATTGAAGGTGTTTCAAAAAAATCAGATGAAAGATTGTTTGGTCGCAACTCACAGAATAAGGTAATTGTGTTTGACAGGAAGAATTATCAAATTGGTGATTATGTGATGGTTAAGGTGAATGAGTGCTCTTCTGCTACGTTATTGGGAGAGGTGGTCGATTAAAAATTAATGGTAAAAGTGGGGACACTTGTGCCAACAATGGCTAAATTCGAGAGACAGATCTTGAGCCAGACGAAAGTATTGGAAGATGAAGAAGAAGCATAACCCCTTAGGACAGTGACAGCTCAGGCATAGCCTAAATTGAACAAAAAACTTCTGTCAAGATTCTCTTTATTAATTATCGAACCTTTTGTAAGAGTAATCAAACTCAAACCAGGGTTTGAAATCTTTTTCTTCTTTTCTGGGGAATTTTTTATGAAAGAATTCACCAACCTTTTTGTCAAAATAATATTCTTCACCCCATTTTTTGACATTGGCAACCGTTTTCTCAAGTGCACCACAAATTATTTCCACTTCGTCATTTGTCATAGTAGGGTGGATTGATAACCTTACCCAGCCTGGTTTTAGGGTTAGGTCGCCAGAATTAATCTGGGCAGTAATTTTATGCGATGTATCAATATCAACATTTAACAGAAAATGCCCATAAGTGCCTGCGCAAGAGCAGCCTCCCCGAACTTGTATGCCAAACCTGTCGTTAAGCAATTTTACAATAAGGTTATGGTGGACTGCATCTACATAAAAGGAAACCACACCTATCCTGTCTTTGTGTTCGCCAGACAGAATATGAAGACCAGGTATTTTTTCAAAACGTTCAAAAATAATTTCCATTAACTCTTCTTCTCGCTCCCGGATATTAGTTGTGCCCATATCTTCCTTTAATTTTAAGGTAAGTGCTGCACGCATTGTTTGAAGGAAAGAAGGTGTGCCGCCGTCTTCTTTTGCTTCAATATCACTAACATAATCAAATTCGCCCCATCTGTTTGTCCAGGTTACAGTGCCTCCACCCGGGTTGTCAGGGGAGTAGTTATGATATAGGTCTTTATTGAAAATTAAGACACCAGAGCTCCCAGGCCCTCCCAGTGCTTTATGTGGCGAAAAATAAATGGCATCCAGTCTTTCCAAAGGATCTTCGGGGTGCATATTAATGTCTACGTATGGTGCCGACGCTGCATAATCAGCAAAACAATAGCCTCCGTTTTCATGCATGATTTTTGCCAGTGCATGCACAGGTGGCATTATACCAGTTACATTGGAACATGCTGAAAATGAGCCTATTTTGAGCTTTCTGTTTTCGTATTTTCCAATAATTTTTCGAAGATTATCGGGTTTTACCTGTAGGTTTTCATCAGGTTCAATAACTACAACTTCAGCAAAGGTTTCCAGCCATGAGGTTTGGTTGGAGTGATGTTCAAGATGGGTGATAAAAACCACTGGTTTATCTTCATCCGGGAGGTCTTCCATTTTGCACATTACTTTGGCTTGCTCAGGTACTTTTAGCCCTAAAATTCGTTGGAATTTATTTACCACCCCTGTCATGCCAGATCCGGCAGTAATTATGATGTCATCATCATTGGCATTTACATGTTGTTTGATAATTTTATGTGCCAGTTTATAGGCTAAAGTCATCGAAACACCAGTTTCACTCGCTTCGGAATGGGTATTGCCAACCAAAGGGCCAAAAAGATTTTTTAATTTATCTTCAATAGGGCCATATAACCTTCCACTGGCAATCCAGTCGGCATAAATTATTTTTTGAATACCATACGGTGATTTAAATGCTGCATTTATCCCAACAATATTCTCCCTGAACTTTTCAAAGTATTTTTCCAATGTTTCCATAACATCCCTTTATTCAATTCTTACTGTTTGCAAAGTTAGATTTCTCTGCTGAGCAAATGTATGTTAAAATTTTTCTTAATTGGCCAGTTAAAACATATTAATCCATTTGGTTTGATGAAGTTTATATGTGTTTTTTGCTGGTTTTATGGGAGTTTAATTGTTATTGTGCAAAAATGGAGGCTAACTTAAAAGTCTAAATTAATAATTTATGGTTACTATTTATTACGTTTTTATGAAATAAAAAAAGCCGGGAAAACCCGGCTAATAAAATTAATCTCTTCCTGAAAGTATTGCTAAAAGTTTTAATATTTCTAAATATAACCAAACCAGGGTAATCATAAGGCCAAATGCCCCGTACCATTCCATTACTTTAGGTGCTCCTTGTTTACTCATTGTTTCAATTCTGTCAAAATCAAGGATTAGGTTTAAGGCAGCAATTACAACAATAACCAGCTGAATACCAATGCCTAATAAGCCCATTTGACCAAGGTTAATTCCGCCTCCAAAAAAACTACCAATAATGCTTATTAGGTAAAAAATGGCTACGCCTCCAGTAGCAGCAACAATACCTCTTTTAAACTTCCCTGATGCTTTTATCAGACCCGTACGGTAAGTAAATAACATGGTAAATGCAACACCAAATGTAAGTGCTACTGCCTGAAATACAATGCCGGGTATCATTTGGTTAAAAAAGGCAGAAATACTGCCCAGGAACAAGCCTTCGAGTATTGCATAAATGGGGGTAGTGTAACCTGCCCATTCCGATTTAAATATGGTGACCATGGCCACAACAAAACCTCCAATGGCTCCGCCATACATTAAAGCTGTACCGCCACCTGCCAGTACCTGGTTCCAGCTAAAATAAGCACCAATTACCACCAATAAAAGCGATATAATCATTTTATTAACGGTGCCATTAATGGTCATTTGGCCTGCATCTGCCTGAGCAGAATTATATACTCTTGTAAGTGTGTTTTTTCCCAAAGCCGGGTTTGATGAACTTCCTATCTTCATATTTTTCTGTTTTTAGTTGTTTTCGATTAAATAATAATTTACTTCCTGATTCAGATAATCATAAAGACCTTGATTAATTTTATCTAAAGTTTTTATGGCATCCATTACTGCATTTTTTAACTCCTGACTTCTTAATCCTATCCTTAAAAATGCCTGAGCTAATCCCCTCCAAAGATAAACTGCATTTTCTTTGGGAAGGTTCTGAACAATCTCTATCAAAAAATGATCAAAAATGGCATTGTCTGCCGTTTTGTCAGTTAAGGCTAGTCTTGAAACTAAAAGAAAACCTGCTAATTGAATAAATTTATCCTTTTTAATCAGTTCTGCAGCTATTTTGTACGGTTTTTCTAGTTTTATAAGTGTGTGAATAACAGATTGTTCCGCTAATTCAGTATTCCGGATTCCTTCAAGAAAGTCAGCTATTACGTCTGAGCTTAAATTAAAATCTTTAAAAATCCTTAGGGCGAGAAGTTTAGACTCTCTTTCTTTTTGTTGCCATAAAAAAATAGCCAGAGCATTGTCTTTTTTCATTGCTTTGGCAATAAGATCTATTTGAGGAATTGACAAACCGTAATTCATCTCATACTTTAAACCCATATTTTCCATTGTTTCAACAACTACTCCATTCTCATATTGAGACAGTTGCTTCACAATTTCCTGATGCATCAAAGCAACATCTTTTACATTTTCATGGTCTTCTTTCATATGCTAGTTGCAAATGTACTTTTTTTTAGGTTAACTGAAAAAGTGGCAAAAGTTAAAATTAATTAAAAGCACCTATTAGTTACAAGTAGTTGATTACTAAATTTTTAACCAAAAATCATAACTTATGAAGACTAGAATTATTTATGCACCGATGTTTTTGATATTTGTTTTAACCCTGTTTTCCTGCAAAAAAGATGATGGGACTGACCCTGAAGTTCTCGAACCTGGTGAGCAGATAAAATTAATAATTGACCACACCTGCGTAGACTTAGGGGCTATTCCAGCAGAATGGATAAATGAAGCAAAAGCTACATTACATATTGCCTATGATCATACCTCGCACGGTAGCCAGATAACTGATGGTATGAAAGGCCTGCGTGATTTAACATTAACAAACCTGGTAGGTTATAAAGGAGATATATACGATTGGAATAATGGAGGAACTGATGGAGCGCTTGATTTGCGTGATTATTTCAGTGATGTTGATGATTTAGGCTATGAAGATACATGGGCACCTGCAACAAGAGCATACCTGGATGATCCTGCTAATGCTGAAGTAAATGTGATTATGTGGTCATGGTGTAATATCTATGGGCATGATATTGATAAATACCTCACCAATATGGAAACCCTGATTAGTCAATATGGCAAAGGAGGTACAAAGATTCAGGATGGAACAAGGACGGTTCCGGTTACTTTTGTGTTTATGACCGGTCACACAAATGCAGGTTCTACAGAAAATGAATGGACATTTAATGCAAACAAGCAGATAAGGCAGCATTGTATTGATAATGAGCGGGTATTGTTTGATTTTTTTGATATTGAAAGTTATAATCCTGATGGTGAGTATTTTGGCGATGGCGAAGCCAACCAAACAGCTTATGGTACTTACAATGGATTGAAAGACCTGGAGGATAATTGTTCTTACAATCTGGATGGAGGTGGCCGTGGTAACTGGGCTGTTGAATGGAGAAATGCTCATCAGGAGAATATTGATTGGTATACTTGTGGTTCGCAGCACTCCGATGCTCTTAATGCCAATATGAAAGCTTATGCGGCCTGGTACTTATGGGCAAGACTGACAGGCTGGTCTGGTCAGTAGAGTTTTTTCGAAAACCTTTTTAAAACTATTTCAGATAGAATTACAAAAAAGAGGTTTATTGAAAGTATCAACACCAGTTTTGTTGGATTAAACAATGCAAAAGAAATAATTAGGAGTTGAATCAATAAGGAGGTGTAAAGTGCATATCTAATAAAGGTGTGCACTTTTTTTACGTGGTTTATTAATTTGGGTAATTGAAGTAAGCTTTGGGCACTGCATACTACTTTTTTCACACTTTTTTTCACATCAGTTTTTGCAGTGATATAGAAATTTAAATCGCTCGGTGTTTTTCCTGGATCTTTAGTAGAAAAAAAGGCAGTTGGGGCTTTTTTGTTTAGTTCTTTGAGCAGATCTAATTGTTTTGTTTCATTTAAACCGGAATAGACCCTGTCAAAAACAATATCATAATCCCTACCAAGGTCTTCTTTCGAACTGTGATTGAACAAAATGGTATTTCCAAAATAGTCAAGTTGATTAATAAACTCTGCTTTTTCGTCAGCAATTTTTTCGTTTACTGTAAATTTCGCAATGGGGATTTCATTTTTTAGTAAAAACAGATTGGCTTTATTATCCCTTTTCGTTTTTTCTTTTACATAACTATAGTTGCCAAAATGATACATGATTGCCCCATCATCAATAACTGTAATTCCATCATTATTTTGCTCCACTATTTTGTAGTCGACTTCTTTTCTTTCAAATTCATCCTGAATAAATAACATTTTGTATTTTTTATTCCAGTCTTCTGATAATTGATAGCAAAGTTGAAGTACTGAGATCACCCTGACAGTGGAACGGTAATCTGTATCTACCATTTTATAATCACCTGATTCTATAAACTTATCTTTAAAAAAAACAAAGTTTCTAATTTTAGCCAGTTTACCTATTTGATTAAAGGTTATTGATAAATCTAAATTTTTGGAAAGAGCGTTTAAACTTTCGCTAAATGTTCTAATCTGGTTTCTGTTTAAATGCGGATACAGTGCAAGTAAAACCGCCAAAGAATAATAAATGTTTTTAGAAACTTCACCTTTTAAAAGTACCAAAACAAAAACAAGCGATGCAGCAATAAGAATCAAGAATATGATGTAATTTAACCAGTACTTGTTTCTAAATGAGCTGGTTCTGATATTTCTGTAGTTGAGGTTAAAACGGATGTTAACAATTGATGAAAATAAAAAATAGGAGGCTAATACAACAGAAAGTGTTATTAACAGATAAATCAACTCATTTTGTGTAAAGAGCTCAAATTTTTTTAAAAAGAACAAACTAAGTAGATAGGCAAAAACAAGCAGTATACCAAAATGCCTTGGAAAAGCAAGCAAAAAAACTTCTTTTAAAACTGAAATGCTTAGTGACAAAATGGTGTAAGCAAAAAGTACCAGGCATAATAAGTTAACAACCTGGGGGCTGTAAAGTGTTTTGAATAAAAGACTTACTCCCAGAAGTAGAAACAAACTATGTAGAAATATTTTAAAAACCTTCATTCTATAATTATTATTCAATTTTGGTTAGTTAGTGTGCATCATTTTTGTCATTAGGCATTAGTCTTAAAATATGTTAATGACTAATGCCTAATGACAAAAATGACCTGTTTATTAAGGCATATACCTGAACTAAACAACAGTGGGTTATTATTTCAAAACAAGCACTTCCTAACCCTATCTAATTAAATTTAAATATAGCTAAATAAAATTGTTCTTAAAAAAAATAGTTGCAGTATGTTTATTTAGCCCATTTATCCGGGCTTTTTCTCCAATTGTTTAATGTTTCTAATTCTTCCTGTTTAATATAGCTGGTTTTTAGAGCTGCATCAAGCAATGCATGATAATTAGACAAGGTTGTGAGCTCGCATTCAGCTTCTTTAAAATTGCTCGTAGCAATTTCAAATCCATAGGAAAATATTGCCACCAAGCCCAAAACATTTGAGCCATTTTTACGAATTGCATTTACGGCCTTAATGCTGCTACCTCCTGTAGAGATTAAATCTTCAATTACCACAACATTTTGTCCGGGCTCTAAAACTCCTTCGATTAAATTTTCAAGGCCATGCCCTTTTGATGAAGAACGGACATAAATAAATGGTAATTCCAGTAAATCAGCCACCAACGCACCATGGGCGATTGCACCTGTTGCAACTCCGGCTATTACGTCAACTTTAGGATATTTTTCTTTGATTATTTGTGCAAATTTTTTTTTTATGGCATCTCTTACCTCCGGAAATGACAGGGTTTTCCTGTTATCGCAATAAATTGGTGATTTCCAACCCGAAGCCCATGTAAATGGACTTGCAGGGTTAAGTTTAATTGCATTAATTTGTAAAAGCTTTTGAGCTATAAGGTGTTCTGTATTTTCCATAATTTTATGTATAAAGTATTTTTTGATAACCGAGTAATAACAATTTGTGCTAAAAATGAACTTGCTGATAAGAGGCAAGGTCAGGTTTTATTCTGCAAAAATAAAAAGTCATTTGATAATGCCTACCATCTTTTTCTAATTGATTTATCAATTAAGAATTTAATTGTGCAATGCAACGAAACAAAAAAGATATTTAAACATCTAAAAAGTAAATATTCAATAGTTAAAGCAGCCGGTGGAGTTGTTATTAACAAAAAAAATGAATTGTTGGTAATTAAACGTAATGGTTGGTGGGATTTGCCAAAAGGTAAAATTGAAAAAGGAGAAGAAAAAAGAGTTGCTGCTGTAAGAGAGGTTGAAGAAGAATGTGGTATTTCAAACATGGTTATTGTTAGCAAAATCCCAAAAACCTATCATACCTATCAATTTAAGGGGGAGGATGTTTTTAAAGTAACCCATTGGTACAAAATGAGATACGATGGAAATGAAACACCAGTTCCGCAAACCGAAGAAGATATTACTGAAGTAAAATGGGTTGCAAAGTCTGAAATAAAATCAATAGTAAACCAGACTTATGATAGTTTAAAACCTTTATTTATTAAAGTGGCAGAATCTTAGTTATTTATTTGTCCCTTTTCCCTTTTCCTGTGCTTTTCTTCTTTCCATTTCAATTTTCCATGATTTTACCATATCAAAATACCTGGCTTCGAAGCTAGGTTCGGTTGGAGGAAATGCCGGAGACATAGCAATCTTGCTTTCGGGGTTAATTAAATAATAAGTAGGATAAACCCTTACATTATATTTATTTAGCAACCTGTTATTTTTTGCATAATAAAGAAAAGTCCACTTATAGTTGTTTTTTTCAATGAAGCTTTTCATTTCCTGCATATTGTTGCATACACAAATACTCACAATCTCAAAAAGTTCGTATTTTTTTTCATACATCGTTTTAAGTACTTCGAGCTCTTGAAGACAGGTGTAACTTTTTGGGTTGACAAAATTCAGGTAAACAAATTTATTCCGGAACTGCGATAATGATTTCAAATTTCCATTTACATCAGGAAGCTGAAAATCGGGGGGAATATAACCAATAAGCAAATTGGTAATCTTATTGTAGATATTTTTTGCAATAATTCTGTTCTGGGTTGTGCTGGCACTTATTTTAATGGAGTCCATCATAAAAATAATGGACTGTTTTGGAAAATCTTCTTTGTAGAAATTATCGAATAAGGATTTACTGATAATCATTTCCTGCAAAGTATCATTTGATAAAACCTCAACTGAATCCATGGCACTTTTTATTTTTTCAAGGCTTTTGAGTTTTATTAAAAAATAGGGTACTGGTTTTCCCTTTTTAGTCTTTGAGAAATGCGACAGATAGTTGGCGAACAACTGGCTAAACATGTCCATGTAGGCCGGGTTTTGATACAGGATGGGCTGATTATAAAAGTAGGTTGCTATTAATTTTTCTTTGTTTCGTTCGTAAGCCATTAATCGTAACGAGGCGTAATTATACCTTTTGTAATCATTAAAAAACTGGTTATTTGTATTTGGCAGTTCATTTTCAATGGCATCAATAATAGTATCTGCAATTGTTTTACTAAGTTGCCCCTTAAATTGTTGAAAATAGCTTGATAAATAGTCGTCAAATGCCTTATCAAAGCTTTTAATTTGATGGTTTAGTTCTGTTTCATTTTTGTTCAAAACCCTTACATAAAACTCTGTTTCTTCAAAAAAAGGATTTAGTTCATCCTCTGGTAATTTATTGACTTTTTTTGGTAAAACAATTTCATAGGTTTTTCCTGGTTCAATGAATAAAATACCTTTAAAAACATTCAGGTGAATAAAACTTAAAATAGTTTCATTGATAGCAATTTTGAATTCAAAATCTCCATTTGGCAGAACGTTGCATTTTGCCAATTCCTTTTCCTCAAATGTAATTTGATCCTCGTAACTGCTCCAAATAAGTGTATCGCCTGCATACGATTTTGCATTGCCTTTTATTATTGTAGTTTGCGCATTTAAAAAAGGCGACAATAATAAAATAAATAGTATAGAAATTAATTTAATCATTTGATTATCAGTTAATTTTTAATCCAATTACAAGTATGTCATCAACTTGTGGGGTTTTTCCCTGCCAGTTCTTAAGGGTTTCCGAAAGTATTTCTTTTTGCTCTTTCATTGGCAATTTATTTATTTCAATTAGCAGACTTCTGAAATTTTTAGTAAGAAATTTTCTGTTTTTTATACCACCAAATTGGTCAGCGTAGCCATCACTAAATAAATAAACAGCATCCCCGCTTTCTAACTGGGCATTGTGTGTGGTAAAGTGTTCTTTCATTTTGTTATGGATTCCAACAGGCATTCTGTCTGCCTTAAATTCATGTAGTTCTCCATCTCTTATAAAAATCATGGGGTTAAATGCGCCAGCAAATTGAATTTTTCTGGTGTTTTTTTCAATCACACAAAGAGACATATCCATACCGTCCGATGTTCCTTTTAAGTTTTCTTCCTGTCCTAGTGCATTAATAACGCTTTTGCGCATTTTATCAAGAATTTCTCCGGCATCAAATACTTTTTTTTCTATTACAATTTCCTTTAGAAAAGTGATCCCGATCATGCTCATAAATGCACCCGGAACACCATGACCGGTGCAATCAACAGCTGCAATTATCACGAAATCTTCAAAATTGTGGTACCAGTAAAAGTCTCCGCTAACAATATCTCTGGGTTTAAACATTATAAAATGTTCAGAAATAATAGAATTATCAATCATAACTCGGGGGAGGGTAGCAGTTTGAATCCGTTTGGCATATTGAATGCTATCATTTATTTCCTGGCTTTTATTGACTATTTCATCATGCTGAGCTTTAAGTTCTTCGTTTTTGGCTACAATTAGAATTTGCTGTTGCCTTACTTCATGCAATGCATCTTTTAGCTCTGCGTTTTGTATTTCAATTTTGCTTTCGTACCCAAGAACTATTCTGTTTGTGGCAAAATAAGTAAATAATCCTGCAATAGAAGTGATGATAATACCAATAATTAATAAAGGTTGTACATATTCTGCTGCCCGTTGCTTGATGATATCACTGTTTTGATGAACAAATAGCCTTATATCATCATTTAAAGGAATAGAAGCCACTACATCTCTTCTCCCTTTTTCTTTAAAATGGGCATATCCCTGAAATTCTACATCTTTTTTTAAGCTTGTGGGTTTTATATCTACAGCAGTTTTTCCAAATTCTTGCAGTATTGGAGGAAATGCCATTGTCATTCCAGCTTTTAAGCCGGGAGCAGCAACCATATTTCCCTGAGGGTTTATGGCACAGATAAAACCTCCGTTAGGGAGCATAATTTCATCACAAATATGTTGCAGGGTGCTATCTGTTTCTATGGATCTGTTTTTTAGTTCCGATTGAGCAAGCAAAGTAATTAGCTGCTTGCCAATAACCTTGTTATCATTTTTTGCCTGTTCAATTATTTCATCATTAATAAAACTTCTGGCAAGAAAAGTAAAAACTACAAAACCAATTAGCAAAATAGCAACCAGGCTAAGCGTTAATATGATTTGAAAATTACGTCGCATTTCTGGTAATTGTATTCATTCTTTGGGTTTTAATGTAGTTTTGTTTCAAAAACTATTCCTAACTAGTGTGGTGTCAAATTTAATTTGTCAGGTGACAACACCTGACAAGTGCACCAGTTAGGTGTTGTCACCTAACTGATTACCATAAATATTATACTTGACTTAACACTAGCTGTTAAAATCAATCTCTTTTGGTACAAACTGACTGGCATCACCGCCATGCCTTATTACTTCGCGAACAATGGTTGAACTGATGGGCGAGTGCTCGGGTTTGGTCAACATAAAAACTGTTTCAATATCATGGTTCAGCATTTTATTCATTTGACCAATGGCTCTTTCATATTCAAAATCAGCAGCTGTTCTTAGTCCCCTAAGAATGTATTTTGCATTTATTTTCAGGCAATAATCGGCTGTAAGTCCTTCGTACCTGTCAACAGTAACAGAAGGGTAATCTTTGAAAATCTCTTTGATCCATGTTTCGCGTTTTTCTAATGGGAAAAACCCTTTTTTTGCTGAATTATATCCTATTGCTATAATTATTTTATCAAACAATGGGATTGCACGTTTAACAATGGCTTCGTGCCCAATGGTAAAGGGATCAAATGATCCTGGAAATATTGCTACTCGCTCCATATTTTGTGTTTATTCGATTCTTGATCAAAAGTAAATAAAAATATGCACAATTTTTAAAATTGCCGAAACCGGAGAGAAACCTAGGGTTTTTAAAAATAACGGGTATCTAAATGCTGATTCAATGCCAGCCAGGATGAATAGGGATATTTTGGCAGGAATTGTTTTGTAGAGATTGTTTAGACATATTCACCTACTGGCTGGTCAAAATTCTATACCATATTGTTCTAAAAAATGGCACGATACGAAAACCATTTTTTCGAAAATTTTCATATTTGATAATGATTTTTTATTTGAAATTTATATATTTACACAGTTATCTAATCACTAAAAACCAAAAATCATGGAAATAATTAACCTTCCAAGGCTTAGAATAGCCGAACTTCAAAGTTTAACTGAAACAGTTGTTGAAATTTGTGCCCCAATTCCCGGATTAGAAGAGCAGATAGAAGGGATTAATAAAGAGTTTGCTCTTTTTAAAGACGCTGTGTTGAAAAATAAAGCCAAGGGCGAAATAAAAAAAGCAGTGGATAAAAAACGCGACCACAAAGTATCTGGTTTTTTCTACGACATTAAGGCCGAAACTTTTTTTCCTTATACCGACCAGGCTGCTATTGAAACAGTAAATCAACTAAACGAGCTCTCAAAAAAGTATGGCTTTAAAATAAACAGCCTTCCTTTTAATGAAGAAACCGCAGCCATTGACAATTGTATGGAAGAAGCTGAAAAGATTGATCTGACCTCCTTGCCCGATCAAACCATTGGGCGTTGGATACCTTTAATAAAAGAAGCCAATGAGGAGTTTAAAACAGTCACCAAGGATTTTGTAGAAGAAAGTGCAGCCGCTGCCAGCCTCGAGTCGGCAAGTGCTGTTGCGCCAGCCCTTGTTGGTGCCCTTCAGGAATTGTTTCTCCAGCTTTTTTCCCTTATTAGGGTAGCACCCACCGATGCGTTAAAAAAAGCCTATGTCGAGCTGGAGACCTTAGTGAATTCTTACAGGTAATTTGAATAAAAAGGCCTGGACATCCGCCGGGCTTTTTTTCATTTTTTTTAGTTTTGCAGAATGCTGAAAAAGGTATAATTCTGTATTATGCAAAGCTGCAAAAAGCAGAAAAACTTCCAGCCAATGTATTGTAAAACCGCATAAGGTAGAAAAAGACGCAGCCAAGGTTTTTTTAGTTTGCAAAAGGCTGAAAAAATGCAGCCAGGGCATTGCAACAGTAAATAAGACAAGAAAAGATGCAGCCAGGGCTTTGCATGCATGAAAAATGCAGAAAAAATTTCAGCCGAGGTTTTGTAAGGCTGCATAAGGCAAAAAAAAGATACAGCACCCTTTTGCAAGCATAAAAAATGTGAAAAAAGATGCAGGCAGCGTTTTGTAAGGCTGCATAAGGCAAAAAAAATGGGTTTTCACGAGTGTTTTGTCTGGGGGAAAGGGTTTAATTAGTCGTTTTTAAATGGTAACAAGCAATTATAAGTGTTTAAAAGCGGTTATTTAATCCTGTTCTATTAATAAAAACAATTCGCCCATCTACGTTGAGTGTAGTTGGGATACAGAAAAATTTAATTAGTTTTGCGTAAAAGATATAGTCGAAATAGACGAATGTTTGAGAGAACATTCGTCTATACAAATGTTGCAGGCAAGTAGAAAGAAATTATTTTTAGTTGCTTGAAATTTGAGGTTCTGTTATATGTTTGTGTTGTAATTCGCTGATAATTAATGTTTTATTGACTTATATGCGTAGGCAGAAAACTGAAACATGACCCTTTGGGCGATCTTCGATTGCTGACCGCGCCACGTGTTCGACAGATGAGTAAATGCAGCGAGCAGCGATTCAGCAATCTTGACTTTTTGGTACTTTTTTGTCAAGAAAAAAG
>JBNKJW010000016.1:0-28177 GCA_050291445.1 Bacteroidales bacterium
CCTCAGCTGAATCATTTAACGCTAAACTAAAAGCTTTTAGGGCTACCCAAAGAGGAGTTACTGATATGGCTTTCTTTCTTTTTAGAGTAGCTAAAATATATGCTTAAAAATCTAAGTCCTCAACTTTATGAAATGACCCAATATAATCCACTATGTTTCCATACTTATCAGCATTTACATCACAGCATTTTAGCACAAGTTCCTTAATTTTTTGTCTACCTCGCTGCACTCTGGATTTTGCGCCCGAAACAGAAATACTTAGTTTTTCAGCAAGTTTGCTTTGACTAACCCCCTCAATATCAACCCAGTAAACTGCTTCGCGATATTTTTCGGGTAACTGCTTTATTACCGAACCTGCGTAATCAGAAAACTGTTTAGTCTGGAGCATGGTTTTTATCTCATCGTCATCCTCGGTGTTAAGCTCAAGTATTTCAATTTTTCCAGAAAATTCTCCGGTAAACTTTTTTTTATTTCTGAAATGGTCGTTAATGTTGTTTCGGGCTATTTGATAAATCCATGAATTAATTTTTGAAAAATCCTCCAGTTTATCAATATTCAACTTCATTTTAATAAATGTGTCCTGAATAATATCATCAGCATCAGACTTTTCCTTAACTTTTTTTAGAATAAAGGATTTTAGGGGATCATGAATGTTTTGCCAGATGTGTTCAATATTTAGTTCCATCAATTTATTTTTCATTCATTTCCAACAACCTATCCATAAACTCCCTGTTATTTGCCAGCCGCGGAACTTTGTTTTGCCCACCTAATCGGCCACGCTCTTTTAGCCAGTCATAAAAAAGGTTTTCTCTGGCAATTTCAACTACAGGGTAGGCAAGCGAAATATCCTTATACCGCTTAGCTTCATAATCAGAGTTAACTGATTTTAGTGTAGTATCAAGAATTTCAATAAAGTGCTCTAAGTTATCTGGCATTTTGGCAAACTCAAATAACCATTGGTGCCCGCCATTGCGTTTTCCTGTCATAAAGATAGGGGCGGCTGTATATTCACGGATTTTAGCGCCAGTTCGTTCGCAAGCTTTTTTTAGGGCTTTTTCAGCATTATCAATAATTAATTCTTCTCCAAATGCATTAATGAAATGCTTTGTTCTACCTGTTATTTTTATCCTGAATGGGTTTTTGGAAGTAAATTTAATGGTATCACCTATCTTGTATCGCCACAATCCGCCATTGGTTGAGATAACTATTGCGTAATTTGTACCCAACTCAACTTCATCAAGGTTAAGTGTTTTTGGAAATTCTTTCCCTATTTCATCCATGGGGATAAACTCGTAATAAACCCCATAATCAAGCATTAATAACATACTATCCGTATCAGGCGTATCCTGGATGGCAAAAAAACCTTCGGAAGCATTGTAAGTTTCAAGGTAATTCATTTTACTTTTATCGAGCAAGGCATCAAATTGTTCCCTGTAGGGTGTAAAACTCACGCCGCCATGTACAAATAGCTCAAGGTTTGGCCACACTTCATGCAACGATTTTGTACCCGTAAGTTCAAGTATCCTTTTTATCAAAACCAATGTCCATGAAGGCACTCCGGAGATATTTGTAACATTCTCATTAGCAGTCGCTTTTGCCATCATCTCAATTTTCTCTTCCCATTCTTCCATCAGGGCAATTCTTTTGTCCGGAGTTTTGAGCAAACGCACCCATAATGGAAGATTTTCCATTAGTACAGCCGATAAATCGCCGTAGTAAAGTTCGTTTTTATATTTATTGATTTGCTGGCTTCCTCCAATTGCTAATGCCTTTCCTGTAAAAAGGCTTACCCCCGGAAAACTGGTTGTGTACAAAACAATAATGTCCTTGCCTCCTCTAAAGTGGCAGTTTTCAAGCGATTCTTTGCTTACCGGAATGAATTTGCTTTTATCGGCAGTGGTGCCCGATGATTTTGCAAACCACTTAATTTCAGTCGGCCATAATATGTTTTGTTCGCCTCTTCGTATCCTGTCAATATAAGGTACAAAACCACGGTAAGTTTGAACCGGAACCCGCTCACTGTATTTTTGAAAGCTTGTAATAGATTCATACTCATATTTTTTTCCCCACTCCGTATCTTTCGCAGCATTTAATAAGCTAAAGAGCTGCTCTTGCTGCACATCAACAGGATATTTTTCAAAAAGTTCAATTTGATTCATCCTCTTTATGGTTGCCCATGAAATAATTGAATGAATTATGGTCATAAGTAGTTTTTTTGTTCAAGGTCAAAAATACAAATTCTTTTCAAATTCAATTGCTACTTTATAATTAGCCAATTTTATGAAATTATATGTAACTTTATTGTCAGGAATGACGAAAAATATGATAACAATGGAAACAATAACATCCAATTATAATTTTAACCCCTTAAAAGGTTACGAAAATTTTGAAGCAACTACCCAAATTATCATCGCTGAAATTTTAAAAAGAAAGCTCTCGTTTGAAGTTGTTGATGCTGACAATAACCTAATAGCGGTCACCTATAATGGCAAAGAATACATAATTCATGAAGGAACCATTTCTGATGCAAATACCTTAATTTCATACTGGATTTCGAATGATAAGTGGATGACTAAAAACATTTTAATTCGAAAAGGACTTCATGTTGCAAGAGGTGTGTTGTTGAGCAAGAACTATGATATGAATGAATTGGGCAAACTTAACTTCCCAATGGTTGTAAAGCCCTTTAACACCGACCATGGTATTGCTGTAAGCACAAATCTTCAAAATCAGCACGAAATTCTGGAGGCTATCGACAAAGCCTTTGAATACTCCAGCAAAGTGATTGTTGAAGAATATTTTGAAGGCAGGGAATACCGGTTTTTAGTTATTGATTACAAGGTAAGGGCAATTGCTTACAGGGTTCCTGCAAATGTTACAGGCGATGGACAAAGCTCAATTTATGAATTAATAAAAGAAAAAAACAAGATTAGAGGAAATGACTACACTTATCCTTTATTAAAAATAGTGGTAGATGATGAAGTTATCCGGCATTTAAAAGAACAGAAATTGACCCTTGGAAGTAAACTTGAAAAAGGCCAACAGGTTTTTCTTCGTAAAAATTCAAACCTGAGTACCGGAGGCGACAGTATTGATGTAACGGATGAAATGCCCGAATTCTACAAACAAATAGCCGAAAATGCAACCAAAGCTGCCGGTTTAAAAATTTCAGGGGTTGATATTATCATAAAAAATATAACAGAAGAACCAAATGAGAACAACCACATAATTGTGGAGCTCAATGCCCCGGCCATGCTTTCAATGCACGATTATCCTTACATGGGCAAAAACAGAAATGTGGCAAAGTATGTATTGGATTGCATTTTGGCTTCTAAGTAACTGGCTTCTGGTCACTGATTTCTGGTAGATCAGTACTGAACTTTCTAAACAACCAGTATCCAGAAACCAGAAACTAGCTACCAGATTCCAGAAATTATCCTTTACCTTTGCAGCATGATTGAAACTATCAATTCAACTGAAATAACTAGTAAAAATCAGCTAGTAGAATATTTTGTGCAAGGAAACAAGCCCAAATCAGAATGGGGAATAGGCACGGAACACGAGAAATTTTTATGCCATAAAGATAAATTTGGTCGGCTGGCTTACAATTCAAATCCAGGAATAAAACAAATCCTGGAACACTTAATGAAAGCTGACTGGCAACCAATTTTTGAGGCAGATAATTTAATTGGCCTAAAAAACGATGGGGCATCCATCTCGTTGGAACCTGGCGGGCAATACGAACTTTCTGGAAAGAACATCAAAACCATCCATGATACATACGAAGAAACGAAACGCCATTTTGATGAATTAAGAGAAATCAGTGCAAAATTTAATGTCATTAACCTGGCTTTAGGCTTCGATCCGCTATGGAAGCGCGAAGAAATGAACTGGATGCCTAAAGAACGGTACAAAATTATGCGCGCTTACATGCCTGCCAAGGGAAATTTGGGGCTGGATATGATGACGCGTACGGCAACCATTCAGGTAAACCTTGATTATAAAGATGAGGCTGATATGGTAAAAAAAATGCGGGTTGCACAAGCCATTCAGCCAATTGCCACAGCACTTTTTGCCAACTCTCCTTTTTCCGAAGGAAAACCAAATGGTTATTTAAGTTATCGCTCACACATTTGGGATGATACCGACCCGGATCGTTGTGGCTTTTTGCCCTTTATTTTTGATAACGATTTTGGTTTTGAACGCTGGACGGATTATTTGCTTGATGTGCCAATGTATTTTATTTATCGTGATGGAAAATACATTCCTTCCCAAAATATCACTTTTAGGCATTTTATTGAAGGCAAACTAAAGATTCAACCATTAATGCAGGATTGGGAAACGCATGTATCAACTATTTTCCCGGACGTAAGGCTGAAAAAGTTTATAGAAATGCGAGGAGCTGATGCCAGTTGTTGCAACCACATTTCTGCTTTATCGGCCTTTTGGGTAGGTTTGTTGTATGACGAAGAAGCGCTGGACTGCGTTTTAGATTACATCAAAGGCTGGAACCTTGAATCAATTATAGAAATAAGGGCACAAGTACCCAAACTTGCGTTAAAAGCAAATTATAAAAATTTGAATGTAAAAAAAATAGCGCAGGATTTGATAAAAATATCATCCTGGGGCTTATCCAAAAGAAAATTAGCCCTTGGAATTAAAGATGAAAGTAAATATCTTGAGCCGATTATCAGAATAGCAGAAACTGGCAAAACACAAGCAGACAGAATGCTCGAAGCTTATCACAATAAGTGGGATAAGGATATTTGTTTACTTTTAAAAAATCATTGTTGAATTTAAAATTGGTGTATTTGTATATTAGAAATTAGAATATCGTTCGGTTATGAAAGATATATCTCAAATCTCATGTCTGACATCTAACAAAATATGATCTCTAAGTTAAAATTTCTTTTAAAATATACTCATAAATTTCGTTGGTGGTACACAGGCGGAATTATATTTCTTGGACTCACAACCTGGGCCTCGGTATTGATACCAGAATACCTGCAAAAATCTATTGACCTGATACCTTTTGGCAAAACACAAAGCGAAAGCCAATTTTATTATTTTGTGAAAATCATCCTGGTGTTGGCCGTGGCACTTATTTTTGTACGAACTTTATCAAGAGTATTGTTTTTTATCCCTGCAAGGCTTATTGAACGAAAACTGAAAGGTGATATGTTTCAAAAACTCACCTCGTTTGGGAAAGATTATTACGACAACAATGAAAGTGGCGCTTCAATTTCAAAAATAAATAACGATATCAATGGGGTGCGGATGATTACCGGTTTTGGGATTTTGCAAACCTTCAACATCCTTTTTTCACTGTCAATTACCCCCTATAAAATGTGGCAGCTTAGCTGGGAACTAACACTTTATTGTGCAATTCCGCTGGTAATAATTTTCACTATTGTTCGAACAGGCATGAGTATTATGGTGAAAAATACGCATTTGAGGATGGCCAGTTTACAGAAGCTATCGGCCAGAACGGTATCTTTCCTTTCGGGTGTAAGTGTGATAAAAAGCTTTAATATGCACAAATGGGCCGAAAAAAAAATACATGAGGAAAACGAAAACCTGAAAGATTACTCTTTACGAATTGCATGGATAAGGGCCTTTGTACTTCCTTTGCTTTTCAACCTTGAACAGATTTTTAAAATCATCATCTTGCTTATTGGTGGTATATATGTGATTAACAAGCAGTTCACTATTGGTGAGCTGACAGCTTTTATTGCCTACTCCAGCTTGCTGGCTATGCCCATCACAGCTTTTGGTTGGGTACTTACGGTTTTTCAGCAAGGTTTTGTTGGTATCACCAGTATACAAACTATTATGGGCCGCTCTGGGGTTGATGATGAAAAAAAGGAACTCCCGAAACCAGAAAAACTTAAACTTTTTAACGAGGGTGTTGAAATAAAAAATTTGACTTTTACCTATCTTGGAAGCGATGTACCAATACTAAAAAACATTTCATTTGAAATTAAACCAGGTGAGGTAATTGGTGTAACAGGCGAGGTTGGTTCAGGAAAAACCACACTGGTGAATTGTATCAATAGGTATTTGGATATTGACGAAGGGCAAATATTTTTTAATTCAAGAGATGCTGCAATACTAAGGGGCTCAGAGGTTCGTTCGGTAGTTCGCACCGTAAGCCAGGATGTTTTTTTGTTCTCAGATACCATTGAAAACAATATCCGGTTTGGTGCTGGTGAAAATGAGCGCGAAGAACCCGTTGATAAAGTGGTCTATCAGAGCTCTTTAGCTGAGGAACTTAAACGTTTTGATGACAAAGAAAAAACCCTGGTTGGCGAAAAGGGAATCATGCTTTCAGGTGGGCAAAAACAACGCATTAGCCTGGCCCGTGCTCTTTACACACCCTGCGATTTGTTAATATTAGACGATGTGTTTTCGGCTGTTGATACTGAAACAGAACGATTTTTAATCAGGCAGATATTTGAGAATCATTCAGCTAAAAGTTTGCTGATTGTTTCGAACAGAACCAGTGTTTTACAAAAAACAGACAAGATACTGGTACTTGAAAACGGAAAAATGGTTGCGCAAGGTACACATAATGAATTGCTTAAAACTTCAGAATTTTATCGAAAGACTTTTGAGTTGCAAGAAGAGTGAAGAAGTTGGTAATCGGCAGTTCTCAGCATACAGATTCACAAGGAGAGCAATAAACCTGCCTGTGTCCGTAGCCTCACAGTGTTTTAATAAAAAACAAGTTAAATTAAAAACCATGAAAGAAACAAGACAAAAGGAAGAAAATAAAAGATTTAGGTTGAGATCGAGTAGCCATAATCAACAGAAACCTAAGACAAGAAACCAGCAACAAGAAACCAGAAAAGATGAAATTTTTAAAAACTAAAGACTGGCATTTAATAAAAAACTTTTCACGTTTTTTCAAACCACATAAAAAATGGTTTTTTTACACGGTTGCTACCATTCCTTTTACTACGGCAGGCGGGCTTGTTTTTTTGTGGCTGATTGAGCGGATTATTGATGATTATATCATTCCTGGAGATGTTGCCGGATTAAAAATATATGTGCTGTATTTAACTATTGCGCTGGTATTGAACTATTTGTTCGATTCAATTTACACTTATTCATTTACCAAAGCCGGAAACCTTGCTATCAGAGATATGCGAAAGGCCTTGTTTGGCAAAACCATCAGGTTTCCTTTGCAATATTATGATAAAAACCCCATTGGGGTAACCCTTTCTCGCCTTACCAGCGATATGGAATCGTTAAACGAATCCTTTGCCGGTGGTATTTTAAGCTTATTGTCTGATTCCATAAAAACCATTGCGCTAACGTCTTACCTTTTTTACATCAACTGGCAACTTACACTTGTTGTTTTGATTGTTTTACCACCCATTATACTGGTTATTAAATACCTACGAAAGCGGATAAGAAATGCATACAATATTGCCCGAAAAAGTCTGGCACAGGCAGCAGGTTATTTACAGGAATCGTTGAACGGAATAAAAACCGTGCAACTGTATTCTGCTGAAAAAGAGACATTTAAAAGATTTGACAAGCTAAATAAAAAATTCTGCGAAGCCCAAAACAAATCAAACGTATTTGATGCTGCACTTTTTTCGGTAATTGAAGGAATTACCTCCATTGCTGTAGGGCTGGTAATTTGGTACGGTGCTATTCAAATATGGGATTTTAATTATACCATGGGGGTATTGATTGTGTTTGTGACTACCTTAAACCGACTGTTTATTCCTGTAAAACATTTTACACAACAAATTTCTACCATCCAGCGGTCGCTTTCAGCACTGGAGCATATCAACTCACTGTTTGAGCAAAAATTAGAAGAAGATCCGGTAGCTGAAAAAGCAGATGCAAAGTTGGATGAGGAATTTAATGAAATTGTGTTTAAAGATGTTTGGTTTAGTTATTCCGAAGATGGGCCTGATATTTTAAAAGGTATTTCCTTCACACTCAAAAAAGGACAACGAATTGCTTTAGTTGGGAGCACAGGGTCTGGTAAATCAACCATTATAAAAGTGTTAACCAAAACATATACGGGATACAGAGGCTCAATTACCATCAATGGGGTAGAGCTTTCGAGCATACCTTTGGCTAAGATAAACAAAATTGTTTCGTTAATGCAGCAGGATATTTTTATGTTTAACGATTCTATTGGTTTTAATATTTCGCTAAATCGTGCCGGTATAACCAATGAAGATGTTGAAAAAGCGGCTTCTTTTGTTTATGCCGATAAATTTATCAAAGAATTACCCGAAACTTATAATTACCAAATCCAGGATAACGGTGCTAATTTATCAAAAGGGCAATCGCAACTGGTATCGTTTGCACGCTCAATTTGTGGCGAAAGCGAACTAATAATTTTAGACGAAGCAACCAGCGCAGTCGACTCATTAACAGAGACTTATATTCAAAAAGCAATTGAAAATATTTTCTCACAGAAAACGGTTATTGCAGTGGCACATCGATTAAGTACCATCAAACATTCCGATCAGATAATTGTACTCGAAAACGGGCAAATTATTGAACAGGGCAACCACAACGAATTGGCTGCAAAAGGTGGTAAATATGCGCAATTATTGAATGAATTTGCAGGAAGTACTGTAGAATAATAAACAGATTATTTGTGAAAATAAATTAATGATCTACAAATAAAAAACATTGGCTCTGATTTAAAAATGCGTTGCAAAACTGTATGAACAATGATAAAGAAAAAAAGGAAATACTTTTGGTAATTGGCGATATAAAATATTGTACTTAGTTAGTAAATACAGAAATCTTCACTGTACTTTTTTCTTGATAAAAAAGTACCAAAAAATCAAGAAAAAAATATCCTCTTCGCGGCATTTACTCGAAGTGCAAGCACGTCTAACGGATTTTTTTCAAAGATCGCCCACAAGTTAAGTTTTATTATTGTTTGAAAGGAATAAAGAAAGTATGTATTTTATGCAAAGTGACCGGCATCATGAAAAATTATTTGCAGATTGCAATTAAGCCTTAGTAGGACCGGGAAGCTTCGAACTTGTTTCGAAGATCACCCGGCCACACTTAGGCTTGATAAAAGATGGAAGTAATTTTTAATGACGCCTTGACTTTTTTGCTTCGTTTTTGTGTCAAGACAAAAATGGAGGTGTATTTTTGGCAAAAAAACACACACAAAGCTAAACTAACTCCAAAACTTTTTTTAAACATAACTTATACCTCCATCTATGAAAATCATCTTTACTCTGCTTATAATTTTCACCTGTGTTACGTGCAATAGCCAAACTAGTAAAAACGAAACAGACTTCTCGGGATTTTATGCCAATGAATACGGAGAAATCAGCCTTAAAAAAATCAACAACTTAAAAACAGAAGTCTCTTTTAAAAATAATGATGGGGATGTTTTTGACACCATCATGTTTGCCGATTATGATTTTAAGATGATAAAGATGAGCGATTCCCTCCCGTTTTTAAGCTTTGACCCAAAAGCAGGGATAGAACTTCGCACAGAATGCCTTTTTGTGCATGAATTTTCAGCAGGGATATTTCTGAGTCAGTTTATCAGGATAGAAAAGATGTTTTTAAGGCCATTTTATAAAGTAGGAGTACCAGTAAGACTCAAAGGTGATATTAACTTATCAAAAGGCGGGGCAACTATTGATGGCATTTATTTAAGAAATTACAAATCAGAACAAGGTTATTTTAATGTAACTGGCATTATTTTAAAAGAAAGATTCCCAATTGCTTATTATTCAACAAAAGAATCGCCGCAAGGAATGTTTGGCGACACAAGTGTTGCGCATTACCGACTTATTATGAGCGATTACGAAGTAACTAAGCCAACCCCACAACATTACAAAGGTAAATTGTTAAACAATGCCGGTAGAGCCGCCTTAATCTGGGAATTTGCCGACTCCGAAGTTTTTTATTTTGAAAAAAAAACGCTTTGGGCAGAGGAAATGGTTGGTAAAGAGGTTGTTATTGAAGCGGTGCTTGTTCAGGAAAGGGGCAAAGGTAGTGTATTGAAGAATTGGGAGATTGTTGAATAACTAATCCTTGCAAAAAAACATTCTGCTAATAAAGTCTAATGTTAAAGTTATGAAAATATATATCCTACTCCTTTTAAGTTTGTCTTTTAATCATCTATTTTCACAGAAAAATGAGCAAAATATTGGCTCTGATAAAGTAACTTTTTCTGTTCATATAGATAGTTGTATTATTCCAAATAGAATAAATAAACTTTGTTTTATTGTGAAGAATTATTCTGACGAAGATTTTTATATCGAACCTAATAATTTAACTTTTTACAGTGAACTGGTTGATTCACAAGGAGGAAATGTCTCGCGAAAATCAATTATTGAAGGAGTTTATTGGGAACCTGAGTTTATATTAGTAAAAAGTAATGATTCTATTGTATACTGTCACACAACGTATTTTTTTGAACAATTTAATTTAATATGTAATGAAAAATATCAATTTATCCCTACATATTATAACTCGAAAAGGTATGTGAAGTTTAGGCGTAAACAATTTAAGGGTTCCAAAATCTTATTTGGAAGATGGGATATAGAGCCATTAACTTTCACAATATGTAATTGCTATTAATGCGCATTGACTGACTATATCCAGCAACAGATAGGCTGCAGTGATCCAAAAGACTTTTCCGATAGAAATAATTATAAGAAAATCACGTATCTTTGCTAAAAAAGAATAGTTATGAGTGCAGCAGAGTTAAAACTAAGCTTACATGATTTAATAGAAAGCATTGAAGACGAGCGTTTTTTAAATGCAATTTATGTAATGCTTACACATAGAACTACGCCTGATGCAAACCTAAAATGGGATGAATTTCCGGAAACTTTAAAACAAGAAATAGAAGAAGGGCTTAAACAAGCTAAAGATAGGGAAGTGGCTGAGCATGAGACTGTAATGAAAAAGTATGAGAAATGGCTTTAAAAATACAGTGGACAAAAAGGGCAGAAAAAAGCTTTGATAAAATTGTTGAGTACATAGAAGAAGAATGGTCTGAAGCCAGTGCAAAAAAAATCGTTCGAAAAACTGATAAATTACTTGGTCAGATAGCAGAAAATCCTGAAATGTGTCCTGCTATTGAAGGCAAAGAAAAAGTAAGAAAAGGGCTTGTTACCAAGTAAACATCTGTTTTTTATAAAATAATGGACAACTTCATTAGGCTTATTACTTTTTGGGACAATCGACGAGATCCAGATAAACTTAAACTGTAAATCCAGGTTGAATGCTAACATAATTAAACCATGCTAAACCCCCTTATGCAGAGTCAAGCCAAGGTTTAACTCATTTATTAAAACTGTGCCAATTTTATAGTCCTGGGTTGTTTGGTAAAAATCAAGCCATGGTTATCTGTAGAGACAAAAAAGTAGTTTTCCCCACAAACCTTTCGGGTTCCAAAACCCAAAAGATCTAAATATCAACTCATTACCTATCTCTCCTTTTTTATTCCAAAACCCGAATCAATTTTCAAAAACTTAACCACCACAAAACTCGGAATGGTACAAATCATTACCCAGATAAAGAAACTTCTGTAACCAATGATTTCCTGCAACCAGCCTGAAAGCATTCCTGGCAGCATCATGCCAAGGGCCATAAAACCTGTACAAATGGCATAGTGTGCAGTTTTGTTTTTTCCTTCGGAAAAATAAATCATATAAAGCATGTAAGCAGTAAACCCAAAACCATAACCAAATTGCTCAACAGCTACACTGCTTGCAATTAGCCACAAACTTTCGGGTGTGAAAAATGAGAGGTAAACGTAGGTTAAATTTGGGAGGTTGATTGCAATCACCATCCACCAAAGCCAGTATTTAAGACCTTTTCGGGACGCCACCCAACCACCAAGTATTCCTCCAAACACCAAAAACAGAATGCCAATGGTGCCATAAATCAATCCAATATCGCCGGTTGTTAGTCCCAGGCCACCCAATTCGCGCATATCGAGCATAAATGGTGCAGCTAATTTAACCAACTGGCTTTCTCCCAACCTGAAAAACAATAAAAATAAAATAGCCATCCCAATGTTTTCTTTTTTAAAGAAGGAAACAAAGGTGTTGATAAACTCTTTAAGCATGTTTTTGCCTTCGGCAACTGCCTTATCGGCTGCTGGTTTTGGTAAAACAAAACGGTGATAAATAAAAAACAGCAAAAACAAAGAGGCCAGTATAAAAAATGTAACCGACCAGGCCAAAGGAATATTGCCAGATAGTCCTTGAAATGAGGCCGTAACCACTTTATTGAGCTTTGCATCTGCTTCAATAACCACCCATGCTTGCTTGTTCCAATTGCTATTTGTAAAAGTTAGTCGGTGCCCTTCAACAAGGGATAGATTTTCATCCCCTTTTTTTCTATCTAGGTTAATAACAACATTTTCACCTTCTTCTGGTGGCGAGGATAAGCTAATGCCAACCACTGCAAGGTTACCGTAATTATCTCCTATAATTGCTTCTTTTTTATCACTGCCAAAAGCTGCTTTTAGATTTTCTTTTAAAGGTTGCGAAACATGTTTTGTCCACCACGAAGGTGATTTTTCAATTTTTTCTTCTACTGGTATAAAATCATTGTTAAGGTTGGCCTCATGTGCCCATTTTTTTATCTCCGCTGATTTTTGTTTTGTCAATTTATTGAGGCCCAACCTGACATCCGTTGCGGTAAGGATGAAATGTTGCGACTCCTCCTCTGTAATCGCAACGGGCTTATTTTCAGCAGCTTGACACTCAGTTGCTTTCTCCTGAGTGCTTACACTAAAATGCACAGGTTGTAAACCAGAGTTAGACTCAATGTTTCCTGCAAGAATGATTAAAAGCCCCTGACCGGTAATCATTGCCAACCTGTAAAAAGTACTTCTTATCCCAACAAAGTAGGCTTGTTTGTGTTCACTTAAACCAATCATGTAAAAACCATCGGCAGCAATATCGTGTGTAGCCGAACTAAAAGCCAATAACCAGAAAAATGCTAAAGTGTACCTGAAAAAATCAGGCATGGAAATGGTAAGTGCAACACCACCCAAACCGGCACCAATTAACAATTGCATGATAATGATCCACCAACGTTTTGTTTTTAGCAGATCAACAACCGGGCTCCAGAAAGGTTTGATTACCCAGGGCAGATAAAGCCAACTGGTGTAAAGGGCAATATCTGTGTTTGAAATACCAAGTCGCTTGTACATGATGACTGAAACAGTCATAACAATAATGTAGGGAAGCCCTTCGGCGAAATAAAGGGTGGGTACCCAGGCCCATGCAGATTTGGTTTTACTCATAAAACTGTTTTCAAAAATTAAGAGATTAGTAATCAATGTGGTTTAGTTAAAACCGTACAGTATAAGAATGTCATTGCGAACGTAAGTGAAGCAACTCCAAAGGACTCAGCGTAGCTAATCTTAAATAAGGATTACTTCGTCGTTCCTCCTCCTATTGACGGATCAGGTTAACAAAACAACATTGGATTGGCAATATTAATAATTTTGCCTTTCTTTTTAGTGCTTTCTTGGTGTTTTGGTTACTTAGTGGCAAGAAATTATAGTCGCAAAGCTACTAAAACCTTAAGGTTCAAAGAAATGTAAAAATGGGTGAGTGTGTAAATTAGAAAATTTCAACTAAAGGCTATTTAAAATACTGACAAGTTTCTCTCTTTTTCAAACTGAAACGGGAACTTCAGCCTTATCTTTCATCACCACAAAGTAGCCATTGTTCTTTTCAATTCTTTTGAGATGATTGATGTTGATAAGATGCGATTTATGCACCCTGATAAAACCATAATCTTCAAGCATTTCGGCATACTCTTTTAAAACTTTCGATACCATTATTTTTCGTCCAATTAATATTTTCGCAACAAACTAACACCTTTATAATAATGCTCCAATATTTGCTTATACGAATAGCCCTTTTCGCTCATTACAGCAGCCCCAATCTGGCACAAACCTACACCATGCCCCCAGCCGGCTCCGTTTAAAATAAATTTAACATCTCCGGTTTCTTCAACTTTGTTAATTACAAAGGCCGAACTGTACAAGTGCGATTCAGATAAAGCTTTTCTAATCTCAAGCTCTTTGCCAATAGTGAAAGTTCTTTTTAGCCCAACAATTTTTAGTTTTATCAGCCTACCCGAAACTCCTCTTTCTATGGGGATTAACTCAGTAATGGTTCCAAAATCAATTCCTGTGCGCTTTTTTACCAGTTCACTGATTGTGGCCTGATCATATTCTATTTGCCAGCGAAAAAAATCATTGGTTTCCTGATCGTAATCGTTAAGTACCTGGCTGAGTACTTTTTTGTTGTTGGTGTTGCAAAAAGCATCAGGTTGTCCTACAATCCAGGCTTTTGCATTATTTTCATCTTCTAATGCTAATTGAAAACCGACTGGATCAACCTCATTATCAATAATCTTTTTAAGATAAGGGCGCTTCACAGGTTCCCAAACATTTTCAAAAGTCTCTACCATGCCGCCACAGCATTTTGAAAAGCGGGCATCACAAATTTCACCATTGAAGGTCAGCACCTCGCCCCAGGTAGCTTTTATAGCTTGTTCTACTGCTTGTGTGGTTGAGCGGGTAATGCCCTGATAGCGCTGGCAATGATCATCGGCACAAACATCAAAATTCTCATGATCTTCACGATCGTACCACCGAATCAACTCATTGTCAGATAGATATATTGACGCATAGTTTTTTTGCTCCTTAGCAAGGGATTTATTTTTTTCAATTTGCGCAAGTAGCCAGCTACGAGAAATCACTGCATGCGCTTTTAGCAACTCCATTGATGAGGTCGCACTCATTTCGGATGAGATAACACTTCTAAGGTAATCCTCAATTGAAACAATATTGATAGCGGTGATTTTATTATTTTCAATAATTAGTTTTAAACCTCCCTTGAAGGATTGATCTTCATCTCTTTCCCAATGAAAATTTATCCCTATGGTTACATTGTGCAGTGTTAAAGTACAATTCTCATCAGAAGGTAAGAAAACAAAGTTTGAACCAGGATCTATTTCAATATTATCTTTAAAGAGCTTTATTTTATTATTATGGATGTGTGCCAACCATTTACCACTTATAATTTCATTATTCTTGAGTTGATAGTGGCCATTAAAGGTAACTTCAACCCATTTCTTAAACTGTATACCAACCTCAATTACAGGGATTTTACTCATTTCAGATGTTTCTTAAAACCTTTTCAATTACATCAATTGCATCACTCTCCCTCATACAAACCTGGTTTAAAATAGAAACAATATCATTGGCAGTTATTTTCTCAAAATCGTCTTCCCTTGGGGTAATAAAAACGCCTCCCAAATCTACCGATGCCGGGCTAAGCAAAATTTGCTCCTTGCCTTGTGCAAAATAACATGCTGGCCGGTGAAGAATTCTGGGAAATACATGTACAATATACTGATTGCCTTCATAATAAGCCAGGATGTTCAGCATTGGTTCAACTTCGTTGGGTTGCAAGTTTTTAAGCAAACTATACAATTGTTGAAAAACAACTTCAACCTGCTGATTTAAAGCGCTTTTAAGTGTGATGATGCCACGGTTGTAATTGTGCCAGCTAAAAAATTGTACACCATTACTTTTGCCAATGATTTTTGTGAATTTCCCACTTCGATAGTCCTCCTCAATGGGCAAAAACCCTTTTATACCTGCCTGAAGATGAAAATGATCGGGAGCCGAAGCACCACATCTTGGCCCATTATAAAAGATAGTGAAATCCTGAAGCTCTTTTGCAAGCTTTAGCATATCATTAAAATGTGGTTTTATGAGCTGTTCTATATGGTTTTCCTGGGGAATTGTTAAATGCTTGGAAAAAATTGGAAAAGGATTGACCAGGATAGTATAATTATCACTAAACGGCAACCCTCGCTGTTCTTTTGGCCTGTTTTTGTCACACAGAAAGCAAGGCCGCTTGTTAATTGACTCTTTATCAACTTTTGCCGATGAAGATCGGATCCGTTCAGGATTGAATTGAACTTTAATGATAGCTCCACCCGCGAGTGCAAGCTGTTTAGTTCTCACTTTTTTTAACCCATTGTAATTATTTTGGGCAAGATCCCATTCGGCAAGCTGTTCCTTTATTAATATTCTGGCGTTACTTGAATAGGGCATTTATGCTTTATCCGAAACTTTATGAAGAATTTCAGCTGCTTTTTTTAACACATCCGAAGATTTAGCAAAACAAAATCGTAGCATTTTCCCGTCATAATTGTTATGATAAAAAGCAGATACCGGAACCGAGGCCAAACCATGTTCGGTAATTAACCAGTTGGCAAATTCGGTGTCTTTTTTGTCAGTAATTTCTGAATGACCAAGTAGCTGAAAATAAGTACCCTTTGAAGGTGTGAATGAAAATTTTGTTCCTTCTATTAGCTTTAAAAACTCATCACGTTTTTCCTGATAAAATTGCCCTAGTTCAATATAAACATTTTTATTATCAATAAACTTAGCTAAAGCATGCTGTACGGGTGTATTTACAGCAAATACATTGAACTGATGAATTTTCCTTATTTCTTTAGTTGTGCTTTCGCTGGCCAGACAATATCCACATTTCCAGCCAGTTGCATTATAAGTTTTACCAAAAGATGATACAATAATGCTTCTTTCTTTCAGCTGTTCATATTTTGCCACACTTTCGTGTTGTATACCATCATAAATAAGGTGTTCATAAACCTCATCGCTTAAAATAAGTATTTTTGTGCCGGCAACCAACTTAACCAGGCGCTCCATTCCTTCGGATGTTATTATGGTGCCTGATGGGTTATGTGGTGTATTTAATATAATCATTCGGGTACGTGCATTAACTACTTTGTTAACTTCGTCCCAGTCAATTTTGTATTCTGGCAATTTTATACCTACATAGACCGGATTGCCACCGTTGAATTTTATAACAGGTGCATAACTATCGTAGGCAGGTTCAAAAACAATTACTTCATCCCCTTCCTGAACAAAAGCAGAAATGGAAGAAAAAATTGCCTCAGTTGCGCCCGAAGTAATTGTAATTTCAGTATCAGGTTTGTATGCCTGTCCGTATAAATCTTCTGTTTTTTCTGCAATTTTTTCCCGCAAAGCAAGCAGCCCTGGCATAGGTGCGTATTGGTTATTTCCTGCCCGTAAGCTCTTTTCCACTAGCTTTAACAAACCTGATGGAGGATTAAAATCGGGGAAACCTTGCGATAAATTTAAAGCATTATGCTTATTTGCCAATTCAGTCATCACAGCAAAAATTGATGTATTGATATTTGGCAATTTCGATCGAACCATATACGATAATTAATTATTTTTTCTTATTTGCTCAAATCAGAGCAACATCTACCTCAATCTACTGACTATCAATTAATTAAACTGCAGTCACAATAACTATTTCCTTAAAAAGAGCGTCAAAAATATAAAAATAATTGAATTTTATATAATATGTTTGACAATTCTTGTGCTCTTTTTGATAAGTTTTAATCTGAATATTTGTAGGGTAAAAATAACTTTAAGAAATGTTATTCTGTAAAGCTATCAAGCAAAAGTTTTTTTATTTCGTGGTGATATCTTTCTTTTATTTTTTTCAAATTGTCTGTTTTCACGCTTTTATCATATACCCTGACAACATCAACTATTCCTAATCTACGGTAAAAAAGTCCTAAAGCAACATCAAAGTTACTTCCTTCCATGGAGTTTTTAGTTTTCATGGTAATTGCCCTGAATTGCTCAAAGTTTAACTTTGAAGGAAGTTGAAAATAAGCATAGTTTTCATCTTCCAAATCTAAATAAATTCCATCGCCTTCATCCTTCAAATAAAAATGCTTTTGGATATTAATAAGTCCAGTAGTTGCTACCGACATTGATTTAGCAAAAGCAAACCCTTCGCTTTTGAAACAATTCTGCAATTCTGTAATTGACTTAAAATCAACCACATCCTTTACTCTAATTGCAGGATAGGTCTTATTAAATATACTTATATCTGCACGTGCAATATCAACATCTTTTCCTAAATATTTTCTTATATTTTGAGAAGCACGTACAATATTTTCCGTGGAATATTTTTTCTTAGTAACAAAAAACACAAACTCTGGAACTGTTGTTCCACCAGGTAAATCTTTGCCATGATAGCCGGGGAAAGGATCCTGTGCTTCAATAACAAAAGTGTTAGGAATAATACTTTCGGTTAGTGTTGAAAGCTTTTCTTCTTTAAGGACGTACCCTAGTGTTTCTATTGTGTTTTTACTCATTTCCCAAAAATTTGTATTAATCCAATTTTATGTCAAGTTTTATCTATTTGGCTCATTTCCCCAATGAGACTGCTGGTTTCCTGCATATTCCTCACGATGGATTTTACAAGTTCCCAAAATTAAAAATACGAAAAAAGCACAGATTTGTCAAAAAAATATTATCAAAACTAGATATTTAGATATAAGTTGATAGTTATTAACTATTTAAGGTTGCATAAAATTTCAATAACTCTTTTGCATTGTTGCTATGATTAAGAGAATTAAGGCGAATGGTATGAACCATTTCCTGCTTTCTTTTAGAAAGTCCATATCTATAGGCTTTGTCGTAGTAATCTAAGGCAATTCTGGCAGCAGGTTCATTATTTCCCTGTTCAATTGCGCCTATGGCTGTTTTAAACTTTTTCCCATCAAGTCGTTTCTTTATTTTATTAATTGCATTTTTTAATTCGTCTTGTGAAAATCTTCCATATTCATCTAAAAGATAATTAAGCCTTTTTTCATAAGGTATTTCAACAACAACGACTTTTGAATTTCTTATCCTTGCAAAGAGTTCATCAGGCACACCTACCTTACCAATGGTTTTGCTCTCGTCTTCAATCCAAATTGGATGGCTGAAATTAAAAGTTTTCCAACACTCAAACAGATTATTTTCAAATTGTTCTGTGCTTGGTTGGGGCTTTTGCCCAAAAGAACCAAAAGCAGAACCTTTATGATTGGCGAGTCCTTCCAAATCAACAACTTGATGACCTCCTTTTGCCAATTCTTTTAAGATTTCGGTTTTTCCACTGCCGGTCATGCCACCTAAAACAACTAATTGAGACTCGCTGGCAAATTGCTGCTTTAAATATCTTCGATAGGTTTTGTAGCCACCTTCTAAAACATAAGTTTTTATGCCTAATGTGCTAAAGAGCCAGGCCATGTTTGAGCTACGCATACCTCCTCGCCAACAATGCACAACCACCTGATTATCAACAGCAATCCTGAGTACCTCATGCGCAAAAAAGGTCATTTTAGGGCCAACAAACTTAAGTCCAAGCAAAATAGCTTCCTGGCGCCCACCATTTTTATAAGAAATACCAACTTCGGCCCTTTCATCGTTCGAAAATAACGGCAAATTTACGGCACCAGGTATATGTGCATGCTCAAATTCTTTGGGCGAACGTACATCTATTACAGGAAGATCTTCGGACAGTTTAAAAAATTGCTCAATGCCAATTTGCTCAACCATTTTATGAATTAATTTTCAGAAATTCTGGCTGCAAAGATACTTATTTATCTCTGAAATAAAGTTGAAGGTGGGATGCTTTTAAGAGTAATCATTATTAATCGCTGAGAATGCTATGAACCTAATATTGTATTAACCTGAGTTTGATTAAAAATATTCACACAGTTTGAATTAATTTTTAGCACATATCTGGTATAATTCCGAATTTCTGTGTTGAATATTTTATGTCGAACTCAGGTTATTAGTACAAATAGCACTTAATTTGCACCGATTTCAATTTAAGCATGTTTTTCTGTAAAGATTTCTAATTATTAACCCAGGTTAATTTTAGTTCGCTTTTGGTTTTAAGAAAATTGCATCGGGTGTAGCCGGGTTCAATTTCACTTCATCAAACTTCATACTTATGGCTGGAATACCACCCTCATAGGTAATCATATTAAAGGGGGTAAAGTATTTACCTACTTTTCGGTAATCACGATAATAAGTCACCCTTTCTTCTTTCTCATCATCATCAATTCTTAAAACGAGGTAGCTTAACTTATCAATGTAATACACTCTGGTTTTTCCCTCAAAATCAATTTGCAGCTTGTATACATCTAAATCCTCAATTTTTGATGAGCCCAAAAGCGTAGCTTTCAACCCTCCTTTTGAGTAAAGGTAAAGTCCTCCCGTCCAGCGCATTATGAAGTCCTGAACAACGGCATCCTTTTCTTCTTTAGTTACCACAGAGTCACTCATTGGGTTGTACTCCCAGTTTTTTTTACCATTAGAAATTTTTATAAAGTTCAGCTTGTTAAACTCCATGTCCATTCGGAACTTGTCGGGTCGTTTTGCGTAAATTTTAATGGGGAAATCCATTTTATTTTGCTGAAAAACGCCTTTAATTGAGAAACCTGTAAGTTCTTTCTCTAAATTAGCAATACCGGCAGTCTCCAGATGGTTTTCGATAATTTCGTCGCAAGTAAGTTGAGCAGAAGCCTGAATTGAGAATAAAAGGGCAAAAACAAGGTTAATGGTTATCTTCATTTCATAATTTATTAGGGTAAAACTATTCAACGCAGAATTAAAGCAAATATTTTAGACCGTTTCGACTCTTATTATATTCACAGGGCAAGAGTCTGCGGCCTCCTGGTTGGCTTCTAATTCATCATCGGTAACCTGCATGGTATAAATATCGCGTTTGCCTTTTGCCCCAATCAGTGTGCTTTTCCCATCCTTTCCGTCCATTTCCCATCTAAATGGAGCAGCTTCTTCGCAATAGCCACAGCCTATGCATTTTATTCGGTGGTGTGTGATTCGTACCATTAAGTAAAACTTAGAAATTAGTAATTGGAAATTAGAGTTAAGAATTGCTAGTATTTACCATTTTGTACAACTTGTCTGATGGGCGTACTTTAACATCAATTGGAACAGAGATGGTCTGTCCTTTCTGGGCTTCATCCGTATTTTTTAAATCAACCCTGATTTCTTTTACTGTTGTTTGAACCACTCCGGTTGTTGGCCCTGTTATTAGAATTTCATCTCCAACTTTCAGATTATCAGCTTGTAACAGAAATTCTGCTACTTTTATGTTTTTAAAATAATTGGTTCCTTTGCCAATGTAGGTTTTTGTTTTGGTTGCTTTTGAGCCATATTCTTTGCTCCATTCACCCATTTTTCGGCCAAGGTAATAACCATCCCAAAAGCCACGATTGAATACCGTTGCAAGACGTTCTTCCCAGGCTTTAATTTTTTCCTGAGAGTAAGTGCCATCAATACACGCATTAATAGCTTCGTCGTAACATTCACTAACTATTTTTACATATTCGGCAGGTCTTGCGCGTCCTTCAATTTTTAACACCTTAACACCTGATTCAATAATTTTATCTATAAATCCGATGGTGCACAAATCTTTAGGCGACATGATGTATTCATTATCAATCTCCAATTGATAACCCGATTCTTTTTCGGTAACAATATATGATTTTCGACATGTTTGCAAGCAAGCTCCTCTGTTAGCCGATGAGTTTTGTTCATGCAAACTCAGGTAACATTTGCCGGAAACAGCCATGCAAAGTGCACCATGAGCAAAAATCTCTATCCGTACCAATTCTCCTGAAGGGCCTTTAATTCGCTCTTTTTCAATGGTTTCTGTGATTGTTTTTACTTGTTTAAGGCTTAACTCCCGGGCGGTAACCATTACATCGGCAAAATGCGAGTAAAATTTCACACTTTCGGCATTACTTATGTTTACCTGGGTAGAAATATGGACTTCGAGACCAATTGATGCAGCATAATTAATTGCTGCCTGATCGGCTGCAATCACCGCAGAAATACCACTTTCTTTTGCAGTATCTACAATTTGTTTCATCAGGTTAACATCATGATCGTAAAGAATGGTATTTAAAGTTAGATAAGTTTTGATATTATGCTCCTGTGCAATGGCAACAATCTTTTTTAGGTCTTCAGTAGTGAAATTGTTGCTCGATTTGGCACGCATGTTTAGTTGCTCAATGCCAAAATAAACCGAATTTGCTCCTCCCTGAATGGCTGCCATCAAAGATTCATATGAACCAACAGGTGCCATTATTTCAATATCTTCGCGCTTAAAATTCATCTGTTTCTTTTAACTATTTTAATTTGCCAGATGGAACCACTTAATTAAAATGATCATTGCAGTGTTTGTTTAATGATTATTTTAATTAAGCTTGTTTCATTTTTCAAAATTTTGGCAAATTTATATAAAATTTCAGACACGGAGGTGTTTTATTATTTTTTTGATGTTAAAAGCCAAAGCCAATCAATGTTTTTCCCAATTTTGTCAGCGTTTAACATGAAATCATCAATTTAAGACTCGCCAATTGAGCAACTCTCTTCTAAAATTATATGGTTTCTTTATATTTGCAAGCTAAATTAATTACAATGATAAAAAAAACATCATCATTTCTATGGATATTTTCTATCCTGACTATCTTATTATCTACTTCGTGTTTTGAAATTATTGAAGAAGTAAATATGAATGAAAATGGAACTGGAAGCTTTAATTTCACCATTAATATGAGTCAAAGCAAAATACATATTAATTCATTATTTTTACTTGATAGTGTTAATGGCAGGCCCATGCCAAAAATTGAAGATTTTGAAAAAGCGATCCGAAGGGTAGAGCTTGAACTGAAAAAAGATAGTGCACTATCAAATATTGGGGTTAAAAAAAACTGGAAAGATTACATTTTTTCGGTTAGTGGTGATTTTATTAATATTGAAGCCTTAAACAAAGCAATAAAAAACATAAATACTGTTTTTAACACACCCAGGGGCTACCAGGTTGAACTGCATGATAATTTTAAATACAAACAAAAGGTTTTTGAAAGACTATATAGCTATAACCTTGTAAATGACTACAATGCGTTATCGGGTAAAGACAAAGCTGTTTTTAAAAATGCAAAATACACTACTATTTACAGGTTTAATTCGCCAGTTAAAAGCTTCACCAACCCAAATGCCTTAAAATCGAAAAGTGGTAAAGCAATTATGCTAAAAGTAAATGTAAAAGATTTGATTACAAATAAAAAAACGATTCAGAATAGGATTGAGATTGATTGAAGTTGAGGATTAGTGTAGGGTTGGTTATACCTGGTGGTCATTATGAAATGCGAAGTAGTAAAAAGTGGGTAGTAAAATAAGTAATCGGTGTTATGTGTTCAGTAATCAGTATGAGAGGGATGAAAATAAGAGTCAATAATTTAAAAATAAACAAATAATAAGAAATATGGATTTAGTAAAAAGAGCAATCACTGTTGTATTAACAATATTTACTTTTCTTGGGGCTTCAGCGCAGGATTTACTGCAGATGGTGCCTAAAGAATCAACTTATGTTGGAATGATTGATGCCAATCAAATTAAAAACAAAGGGCGCCTGGCAGAAATGATGGAGCTTCCTTTTATGCAGACGTTTGACAAGGAAATAGCAAAGGAGTTCTCAAGGTCATGGGTAAAATCTGATACCGGCCCATATTTAGATCTTTCCAAGCATGGAGTAAATACTTCTGGTAAAGCCTACTCTTATTTTGTTATGGGTAAAGAAATGCTTTATGGTGGGATGCTTATTCCAATTACGGATCAGGAAAAATTCAAATCGTTTGTAAAAATAATAACAAAAGATCCTGAAGGAGAGAATATTATTACCCTAGACGGTTATACAGCAACCAGTAAAAGAGATCTTCATATAACATGGAACCAAAACACAGCACTATTTTTAGGTGTTGAGATAAATCCTTTTTATAAAGACTCAATTGATAAAATGCTCAGAAAAAAACATAACTATGGCTATTCGCATGATTATGGTCTTGAAAAAGAAGAAATAGCAGTAGAAGAAACTGAAGAAACTGAGATTGGATTAGAAGAAGAGGCTGTTGAGGAAGAAGAAATAGTAGTAGAAGAAACTGAAGAAACTGAGATTGGAATAGAAGAAGAGGCTGTTGAGGAAGAAGAAACAGTACTAGTAAGAGTAGAAGAGATTCGATTTGATGAAGAGGTTGTTGAGGAGGCAGAGCCGGAAAAAGAAATGACCTGGTCAGAGTTTTATGATATAAAACAAGCCTACAGAGATAGTATTGAACAGGTATGGATAGAAAAGAATTTACTAAAATTAATCAATAGCAGGGGAACCAACTCTTATGCCAGCAATACTGAATTTGTCAATTACATTAAATCGACCCCCGAAATGGCTGTGGTTTTTGATTATTCACTACTAAAAAACTATCTGGCAGCTCCATTTTTGGCAAGTTTGTCAAGGCCATTCCGAAGAAACCAAGTACTGCCCTATTTAATGTCCTTTTATGGGGATATTATGATTTTTGCTAAAGTTGAATTTAAACAGGATGCAGCAGAACTGAGTATTGATACAAAATATGGCAAAAGAATTGGCGAAGTATTAGACAATGTAAAAAAGAAAAAAATATCGAAAAAATTTCTGAAATATCTCAACAAAGACTTAATGGGCTATTACGCCATGGGTATGGATGTTGAAGGTGTAGGTGAGGGCATGAAAAAAATGCTTAAGAAAAGCCTTCCTGAAATTCCAGAATACGGAAAAGCTGCTGTAAATGGGATTGAAATAATGGAAACCTTACTGGATGAAAAAGCTATCTACAATATGTTTACCGGGGATGCTGTTGTGGCAGTAAATGGAATTCAGGAGTTTGATGTGGAATACAAAACTTATGACTATGATGAAGATTTTAATCGTACTGAAATTACTGATACCATTCAAAAAAAGCTGCCAGAAGTAATTTTTATGGCTGAAGTTGGTAACAAAACCGATGTACAGAAAATCATTAACCTATTGGTAAACCTTAAGGTTTTTAAACAAGAGGGCAATTTTTATAGTCTGGATATTAAACGAAACGATATTCCTGTTTACATGCGTATTTATAACGATATTTTGTTTATTGGCAACAATAAAGAGTTTATTAAAAAACCTGTAGAGCTAGATAAAAGCAAGCAACTGAGCAAGGACCACAAAGAAATGTTCAGAAAAAACACCATAGCTGGATTTGTGAATTTTGCTAAAATTATGCGCTATTTTGCCGATGAGGAAAAAAACTCGTTTAAAGTACAAAAAATGCTTGTTGAAACAAGCAACCTGCTTGATAACATAAAAATGACAGGGTATAAGAAAGATAATTACCTGCATGGAAAATACAGCGTAAATCTTAAGAAAAGTGATGATAATTCGTTGGTTGATATTATAAAATACATTAACCAGATGTATTTGATTGACCAAAAAAGGATGTAAATATAGTCATTGGCCACATCAATGACAATATTGTTTAAC
Source organism: Bacteroidales bacterium (assembly GCA_050291445.1). Classification (GTDB taxonomy): domain Bacteria; phylum Bacteroidota; class Bacteroidia; order Bacteroidales; family NBLH01; genus NBLH01. The sequence goes on from JBNKJW010000016.1 coordinate 25,263, forward strand.
TAATTAAGCATTAATGCTTAAAAAAGTCATTGGTCATTATATTCTCGGTAATGACCAATGACTAATTACAAAAATCAATTCTCCAAAATACTCAATTTGTGAAAAAGAAATTTATTTTTTTCATTATTCCGGCAGTCGTTCTGGCCTTCATCGCTATCTATTATTTCTTTTCAGGCACCAAAGAAACTGAACTTTTAAGCAAAGTGCCCAAGAATGCTAAATCAATTTTAGTAATTGATATTAAAGGGTTGAGCACCAGGCTACTCGTGGATGAACTTAGTAGTGACGAGAAAAGTGCAGAGAAACTGACCGAAATGATTCCTGATTCGCTGCAGGAGATTGATTTTAGCAATAGCGGTATCAATTTGCTCAACAAGGCCGTTTTGTTTACCACAGAACTTAATGCTGATATCTGGGTGAACCTCTTGCTCCCAATTTCTAATTACAAAAAATTTACTGAATTTAAAGATAGTTTAATTGCTACTGGCGAATTTACAAAGAGGGAAAAAGGGGATTTCATTATTTCTAAAAGATACCAATTGGCAGTTAACTGGGACAAGAATTTTGTACACGTTTCAAACTGCACCTTTTATCCTGTTAATAGTGTAAGCGGGTTGATTGAAACACTAAAACTGCCTCAAAACATGTCGGTTTTAAACGATAGTGTTTTTATGAGCAAACTTTCCGGCGATTACGATTTCTTTTTATATGCCACACCTTATGAGAACCACCCAAAAAAAAGTGCTGAAATTATTAATTCTAACATTTCCAAAAGCTTTTCATCCATAAGGTTTTATGATGGTGAACTAGTTATTGATGCTGAAATTGAATTAAAAAAAGGAAGTTTGATTGATTCCATTTTTACGAATAAAGAAAATCCTGCAAAAACCATTCAGCACAACGATAGCTCAAGCTTTACTACAACTTTAAACGTAGAGGTAAAACCTTTTTTCCAATTTTTAGAACAATTTTCAGCCATAAAATTTAACAAGAATAAAATCCCCTTACTGAAAGCATGGAACGGAAGTGCAAACATGATTGTCAATCCATCAAAATTTATTGAAAATGAGTTTGTTAGCTATGAATTTGACGATAATTTCAACAAGGTTGAAATAAAAAAAATTACGAAGGAAAAAGTAAACAATATTCAGGTAAACTTTGGGGTGGAGAAAGCAGCACTAAAAAAGGTTGTTGCAAAAAATCGTTTTTTTAAAGATGGCAAAGACACACTTTTGTTTAAGGGTGCTAATTTTACTGTAAAGGGTAACGGTGAAAGCTTCCGTTGTTACAACAAACACCTTGAAAAGCCAAAACTGACTGATGAGACCAATGATGCTTCGTTAGCAATATGGCTGGATTACGAAAAGTTCTTACCATTTTTGAGTGATTTTAGGGTACAAACAGACTCATTGTGGTTAAATAAATTTGAAATTAAAAATATTGAGCTTGAAGCAAACCGAAAGGAAAGTTTAAACGTAAAGTTGAAAGTTTTCTTTAAAAATGAAGATAAAAACGCGTTTTTTATAATTGCAGAACAACTTGAGTAAAGATAGGATATTGGTTTATTTGTGTATTGGTATATTTCAAGGAAAAATCATTTTTGACAGCATACAAATATACAAATATTCAAATACACAACATGCATAGAATTTAAAAAATCCGTTCAATCTGTCTAATCCGCTCAATCCGTGTCCCTCTTACACATTACAAATCGCCACAATCCGCTCTTCATCAATATCATTCATGCACTTAAAATGTTTTTTGGGGCACTTGCCAAAGCCAATTTTTGTACAGGGTCGACATTTTAAATCTTTTACTTCAATAATTTCCGATTTTTCATGGCTTAAATATGGGTACATGCCAAATTCGGGGATGGTATTTCCCCAAATGGAAATAATTTGCTTTTTAAAGGCCGCAGCAATGTGCATTAAACCTGTATCGTGCGAAATAACCAGTCGGGCTTGTTCAACCAGCGAAGCTGACTGATTTAAATTAAACTTTCCACAGGCATTAAAGATGTTTTCGCCAACTACATCTGCCACTTTCTCAGCAACTATGGCATCGTTGTTATCCCCTAAAATTATAATAGGTTGGTTTATTTTTTTGCAAATGGAGGTAATCTTTTCATCCGGGAGTCGTTTGGTAGCATGCTGAGCGCCAATGGCAAAAGCAATATAGCCATTCTGGTGGCTTTTGGGTAAAGTAGTTAATTTCACCTCGTCCTCTTCAGGAATAAAAAAGTCAAGGCCACGTACATCGTTTTTGTCAATAAAATAATCGACTGTTTTTAGGTACCTATCAACAATGTGGATGTCTGGCAATTTATTCTTTTTAAAATTCACCATTAGCCATTTTTCCTTGTTCAGTTTATCAAACTTAAACGAAATAGTGTGTAATTTCAGCTTCACCCTTGATGTGCGGAGATTGTTGTGCAAATCAATAACATAGTGAAAATGTTCATTTCTCAGTTCAAGAATTAGCTCATTTAACGAGCGATCCAAAGTATGGATTTTATCCACATAAGGGTTGTGCTCCAAAATGCCCTTGTACTGTTTTTTGGTTAAATAATGAACCTCTGCACCTTCGCACTGTTCTTTAAGGTTGCGGACTACTGGCGTAGTAAGCACAATATCACCAATAGAGCTAAACCGAATAATTAAAAACTTGACAATATCCATGGGGCAAAATTAGTATTAATTGAAGATTTTTGGGGATAAATTATAAATTTGCTTACATTGAATTAAAAATTTTGCTTAGGCGGTTGTTTACCACTGTCAAAACTTAAAACAGTATGTTATACCAATTGCATTTATATTTTAGTCCAAAAGCAAAATATAAATTGCAATGGTAAATGCCGATGCTACTTGAAAATAGTCGAATGAGGCTTTGCCAAAATTGGACTATTTTGAAAGTAA
>JBNKJW010000017.1:0-9804 GCA_050291445.1 Bacteroidales bacterium
CTAAGCGAATATAGAGAGTGATCTCATGAACGCAGTGAATAATGCCGAAGAATTAGCATGTTAAGAAAATTTATTTTCTGTTACATGATAACCATTCGGTATTAAATCGCTTGTCAATTAATAATCTACAAATATTGCGCAGCTCCTCTTTCATAGTATTACGGAGAAGGAGCTCTGCTGCTTTTATGTTGAACCTGTTTTTTTTAATAACCTGAGTTCGACATAAAATATTCAACACAGAAATTCTGAATTATACCAGATATGTGCTAAAAATGCAGAAAGAATAGCGGGCTATTTTGAGGGATTTTTAGTGCAGAGATGGTATAATTCAGAATTTTCTATTAGATTTGATTAATTTTTGCATAAATCACACCAATTTTTCTAGAACTATCCCGATAGTCCTTCAAAAATTTGTTGCAATTTCTGCTAAAAATTAATTCAAACTGTGTGAATGTTTTTAATCGAACTTAGGTTAATAATCTGCTTAGTTGATAATCACAAAAAAAGCGCCGACCAATTTTGCCGACGCTTAATTAAATTAAATAGTTGAAAAAGTTATTTTTTTTCAACTTCTCCTTTAACTCTTAATATAATTCTGTATTTATCCGCTCCTGATTTACTTTTGCCAGGAATGTTTGTAGTCAAGGTAATGCTTTTGTTTTGTTTTCCCATTTTATCAGCACTGTTAAAAGTGGTTTTAATACTTGAAGTTTCACCTGGTTTAATAACCTTTTTTGCTTCAACAGCTGTGCAACCACAACTCGATTGGGTGTCACGTATGATTAAATCACGTTTACCGTTGTTCTTAAATTTAAATTCGTGAGTAACTTTATCGCCTTGTTTTATGGTGTCAAAATTGAACTCTTGTTCATCAAAATCCATCGTTGGAGCATTTTTAATCTCTTGGGGTGAAAGTGCTGAAAAGTCTTCTACAATAGTTGCGCTTACTGATAATGGATAGCCGGGAGCAGGTGTGCCATTTATCATTAGCGGTAATCTGTCGGCGTGGTATCCCCAATTGTCTTTTTTTGAGGCATCAAAAGTAATTGTAATCGTTCCTGTTTGTTTTGGAGCAACCGTTTTGGGGCTAACAGAAACTTTTAAATGTGGTTTTAGATATTTTTCGTTAACACCAACAGTCACAGGCTTATCCGAATCGTTAATAAATTCAACACTTTGTGTTTTTGCTTTTGTATTGTACATTCTTGCAAATGCTACATGCCTCGATTTTAGCCTGATTTCACCCACTTTATGGCGATAGATGTCTGCTATTTCTTTCTTTTTTGGAATTACATCTCCTTTTATCTCCAGCACAATTGGCTGGGTAGTAAGGTTGTTGTAAACTTTAATTTGTTTGTTAAATGCTCCGGGGCGTTGGTGTGGATCAAATTCGGCGCTTACAAAACCTTCTTTTCCTGGAACTATGGGTGCTTTTGTCCATTCGGGAGTAGTACAACCACAGGTAGACTGCACATTTTTAATAATAATTGGCTTTTTGCCATTATTCTTAAATTTAAATGTATAAGTTACTTTACCACCATCTTCTTTTATTCTTCCAAAGTCATGTATTGTCTTTTCAAAATTAAAGCCAGCACTCTTTTGTGCTAATAAAGTGTATGTTCCAGTAATAAGAATTGCAACCAGTATAGTTAAAATCTTTTTCATGGTACTTAATCTTTTTTTATGAGTTATTATATATATTACAAAATTAAACCAATTTCAATAAAAGTCTAAAAATATAAGTTTTTTTAACTTAGTTATAACAAATAACGCAGTTTTTAAGAATTGATTATCTTCGTCACCTAAATTTCAGACACAAGAAAGATAGTTTTTGTTGTCTCTTATTGATATAAAATAGGTTAAATAAAAATTAATTGAACTGTTATTTCCTGATGCTAATTTATTTAGAAGTAAGGCTTGTGTGCAAAAAATGTGATTTTAAATTATTATGATGAATATAAAACTTACTCAATATAGTCATGGTGCAGGTTGTGGGTGTAAAATATCACCAACAGTATTAACTGAGATTTTAAGTAGTAAATTGCCTCCTGTTGTTGATACACAGTTGCTGGTTGGCAATAACAGCAGAGATGATGCTGCGGTTTATGATTTAGAAGATGGCACAGCTATTATAAGCACAACTGATTTTTTTATGCCTATTGTTGACGATCCTTTTACCTTTGGCAGGATAGCGGCTACTAATGCAATAAGCGATGTGTATGCCATGGGCGGACAACCACTATTAGCCATTGCTATTTTAGGCTGGCCGGTTGATAAATTATCGGCAGAAATTGCTTCGGAAGTAATGGAGGGTGGGCGAAAGGCCTGTAATGACGCAGGAATTGTTCTGGCAGGCGGGCATAGTATCGATAGTCCGGAACCAATTTTTGGGTTAGCGGTAACTGGCCGGGTGGATATTAACCATTTAAAACGTAATGATACAGCAGAAAAAGAGTGCCTCCTTTATTTAACTAAACCTCTGGGGATAGGAATTTTAACTACAGCACAAAAAAAAGGACTCTTAAAACCCGAACATGCACAGATTGCCCCTGAATTAATGTGCGAGCTTAATAGTATTGGAGGTAAACTTGCTGATATAGAGGGGGTAAGGGCCATGACGGATGTTACTGGTTTTGGTCTGATTGGCCACCTAAGCGAAATGTGCGAAGGAAGTAATTTGTCTGCTATTATTGAGTTTGAAAAAATTCCTAAAATAGCTATTTTAGAAGAATACATAGAGCAAAAATGTATGCCTGGTGGCACTGGCAGAAATTGGGCCAGCTATGGGCAACATGTTGAATTGGCAGACGCAAACTACAAATCAATACTATGTGATCCTCAAACCAGTGGCGGACTTTTAATTGCAGTTGAAAAGTCATCAGCGTTAAAAGTTGAAACCCTGTTAAAGAAAGAAAAAGTTGGTGTACATTGTTTTGGAGAGCTTGTAGAACAGCAAGAAAAACTGATAAAGGTGCTTTGATTTTTGAATTTATTTATCCAGTAGAGGGATAGGTGGAGCAGATGATTTTCTATATTTTATTTGTTTAAGTTTTGTTAAAAAAAGAATTTTTAAATCTTCTATCGGCCGATAGTTTTTCTATCTTTGCATTATGAACTCAAGAAAAAAGGACATTAGCCCCTTAGCTGAAGTGTTTGGTTTTCCTCTTGAAAATAAATCTGGAAAAGCAGAGAGGTATCAAAGCCAAAAGTTGTGCCCATATAACAATAAGGTTCCAAATTGCACAAAGGATAAGGCAAATAATCCACTGGGAGTTTGTAGTATCCTTCATAATGGGAGTCCGGTTATTACTTGTCCGAACAGGTTTCGTGAGGATTGGATAATTATAGAGAAAGCCGCAGAATTTGCATTTGGTGCAAAAACTAAATGGACTTCACTCTCAGAAATAAAACTTGTTGATAAAAATGGACAATCTGCAGGCAATATTGATTTCGTTTTAGTTGCTTATGATGATAATGGAGCCTTGATTGATTTTGCTTCGCTCGAAGTGCAAGGTGTTTATATATCTGGAAATCTTAGAAATCCATTCGAAGCGTATGTTAAAAACCCTGCAAAGGACTTTTTTTGGCCTACAGGTTATAATTATCCAAAACCTGATTATTTGTCATCATCACGAAAGAGATTAATCCCTCAAATGCTTTACAAGGGAGGGATTTTTAAGTCATGGGATAAAAAACAAGCGGTCGCACTACAAAAATCTTTTTATGAAACATTGCCTTCGTTACCAAAAACGACAAAAGGAAAAGCAGATATTGCATGGTTTCTTTATGATTTAAAGCTGAATAATGATGCTGTTCAATACGAGTTGGTATTGGAAGATGTTATTTTTACTGAGTTTGAAGCTGCTTTGCAAAAAGTGACTACTCCCGAACCTGGTGATATTAGTAGGTTTGTCAACACTCTTCAGGCCAAACTTGATGAACATCTGGATAATAATTCACCTGATACACCAACATTAACTGATATTGTAAGTAAATAGTTTATGGCAGAACAGTTGACTTTATTTAATAAGCAAGGATCTCCTAAGGATAAACTAAAGGTTGTCAATATTGCTTCAGTTCCTCAGCGCAGTCCGTTTCGTTTTCCTGGTGGCAAAACATGGTTGGTTCCTGTTGTTCGGAAATGGTTAAATCAGTCAAAGGTTAAAAAGCACTTGTGTGAACCATTTGCCGGTGGAGGAATCGTAAGCCTTACTGCAGCATTCGAAAACCTAGCTGAAAAGATAACAATGATAGAGCTTGATGAAGATGTTGCAGCTGTGTGGGAGGTAATAATTAATGGTGATGTGGAATGGTTGGCAAACACGATATTTAAATTTGAGTTTACCCGTGAAAATGTGAATAAAGTGTTGGCAAAAGAAAATAAAAATCTTCAGGAGGCCGCCTTTGCTACAATTCTGAAAAACCGTGTTTTTCATGGTGGCATAATTACCAAGGGGGCGGGTCTGATTAAAAACGGTGAAAATGGAAAAGGACTTGGATCTCGATGGTATCCTAAGACGTTGTATGATAGGATTTTGTCCGTAAAATATGTTAGGAATAAGATACAGTTTGTAAAAGGTGATGCTTTTGCCTATTTTGAGAACAGCAAGGATGAAACCAGCGCGTTTTTCTTTATTGATCCGCCTTATACAAAGGCTGGCAGAAGGCTATATACTCATTCAGATATTGATCATGATAGATTGTTTGAAGTGACTTCTGAAATTAAAGGGAAATTTATGCTTACTTATGATGATGCTGATGAAATAAGACTACTTGCTGATAAATATGGACTAGCTTATAAAACCATCCCAATGAAAACAACGCACCATATTCAAAAAAACGAATTAATTATTTCAGATAATTTTGACTGGTGGGACTAGTATGTACAAATAGCTTTACCCAGATAGTTGTTCTTTAATTTTATTCATCTCATATTTTAAATTAGCAACAGTAGTAAGCAAATCCTCCTTCGGAATTTTCGGTTCAGGTATTTCATTACTAATAAAGTTGGTGAATTTCCAAATTTCACGAATTTCATTAGCCGTTAAGTCATAAGGTTCGTAAATAGGGTTGAGTGAATATAGTTTAAGCAGTTTTTCCTTCTCAATTTTATTTTCAATGATTTTAAAAACGACCCCTTCGTTTAAAGTGAGAATAATGCAGGCATCGCCATTTTTTAGGTGGTTCCAGTCCTGTACGTATTCACCTGTCACCCAGGCACCTTCGGGGATGGGCAGCATGGAATCGCCTTTTATCTGAAACGTACGGTATTTTTTTTCTTTTGATAAAAATGGCAGCTGAAAAACAGGTAGATCCTTGATGTATTCTGGATCGGCAAAGCCCTGAGTGTAGCCTGCTTTTGCTTTTTCGGGCACCAGCTCAATGTTTTCATCGTTTTGGCTATCTACAGTGGTGGCCAGCACACGAATTTGGCTGCCTGTTACATAAATATCATAGCCCCGCTCAATTTCGCCCAGTTGGCTTTCGGAAAGTTTGCCCATGTCGATTTTCACCAACGTATCAATTGAAATGTTAAAATATTCCGAAAATGCTATCAGGTTTTCAATGCTGGGGGCTGCCACTTTGTTCTCGTAACCACTCAGGGTTGAGCGTTTCATTTTTAGGAATTTTGCCACCTCGTCCTGGGTGCGGCCTTTTCGTTTTCGTAGTAGTTTTATGTTAGTGCTAAAATGCATGTTTAATAGAAATTAGTGTATTGGAAATTAGAACTTAGGAACTGGAACTTAGAACTTTTCATTGATACTAATTGCTAAGTTCTAATGTCTAATTTCTAAATTCAAATTGTTCATAAATTTTCTTTCCCTTAAATATTTGTTACTCAAAAATATACTGTCAATCATCTTTTACATGTCGAAAAGTTTTGGCTTGAAAATTTCCCTGTTTAAAATAAAATGATTAATTTATAGTCGTAAAAATGATTAATATTTAATCAAAAATACGGTTTTTTATTGAAAATCAAAACAATTAGCTGAAATTTTTAGATGAAAGCGCAGTTTTTTGTTTGACAAAGCAATAAGTTGATTTTCTGAACACCCTTTAGGGGCGGAGTAAATGAAGAAAATTAACTGATTTTGAAGCAAGATATAATAATATAAAAAATGATCATCGATAGCAGTAACAGGAGCATTCTTCACCTTGATTTAGACACCTTTTTTGTGTCGGTTGAGCGTTTGCAAAACCATCATTTGATGGGGAAGCCGGTGCTTATTGGAGGGATGTCGGACAGAGGGGTGGTGGCTAGTTGTAGCTACGAGGCCAGAAAATACGGGGTGCATTCAGCCATGCCTATGAAAATGGCCCGTACTTTATGCAATGATGCAATTATCATCCGGGGCGATATGGACCAGTACAGCAAGTATTCAAATATGGTTACCGAAATTATTGCCGAAAAAGCACCTGTATATGAAAAAACATCTGTTGATGAACATTATATTGACCTGACCGGAATGGACCGTTTTTTTGGAAACCTGAAATGGTCGCATGAATTAAGGGAAAGCATTATAAAAAACACCGGTTTACCCATTTCTTTTGGCTTGTCGTTAAACAAAACGATATCGAAAATAGCTACTGGCGAAGCAAAACCAAATGGCGAGAAAGAGGTGCTTAAAGCTGATGTGAAGCCTTTTTTATACCCATTGCCAATTCAAAAAATACCCGGAATAGGTAATAAAACTTTTCAAATGCTTCGTACAATGGGCATTACAACCATTGAAAAGTTAAGTGAAATTCCCCTGGAAGTAATGGAGCGCATGTTGGGCAAGAATGGGGTGGCTATCTGGAAAAAAGCCAATGGCATTGATTCAACTCCGGTGAAACCCTATACTGAGCGAAAATCAATTAGTACTGAGCAGACATTTGATCAGGATAGCACCGATGTTAGGCGTATGAACGAGATTGTTGCAAGCATGGTAGAAAAAATTGCCTTTGAGTTACGCAAAAAGCAAAAGCTAACATCCTGTGTGACAGTAAAAATACGCTATTCAAATTTTGATACGCACACTTTGCAAAAGCGGATAGCTTACACTTCTTTCGATCATGCTTTAACAGAAGTGGCAAAAGAGCTTTTTAAAAAATTGTATACACGCAGAATGCTGATTCGCCTGATTGGTGTCAAGTTCAGTCATTTGGTGCACGGTTTTCAGCAGTTAAACCTGTTTGAAGATACGCCCGAGATGGTGAACATGTATTTGGCAATGGACAGGATACGAAAACGGTATGGTTCCAGGAGCATCCGAAAAGCGGTCAGTTTATCAAGCCGGGATGATCTTGTTTTTACAAACGATTCGGCTACGGCTAATGTAGTGCCTTATCCGTTTATGAGAAGTTAGGCCTTTGACAGGCTCAGGCACCGTTATTAGAAATTAATTTAAACTAAAAAAATATGATTATGAGCTATTTAGCAGCAAAACCCAAGCAAGTTATTGAAAGTGTGAAACAACGAATTACCAGGGAATTTGAACAGGCACGATTTTCAATTTGGGTAGCCAATGTATGGTTTACCGATGATGAAATAGTTGATTTATTAATAAAAAAAGTAGAGGAGGGGCTCAATGTCGAAATCATCTTAAATAAAAACAGAACAATGGATTGCAAAGAACTGGCAAAATTGCAGGAATTTATTGATGCCGGAGGTGAATTTTACCTGATTAACGAAACGGAAGACAACCAGATGTTCAACAAAGGTTTCTGCATGCTCGATTATGCAACTATTATTGATGATGAGTTTGAAGACAATTCGCACCTGAACGCGGGGTTTAGTACCTATTTTTTGCGTGAATACCCTGAGGCACTTGTCGAACATTATATAAATCAGTATCTTTCAGTAAAAAACAATTATTGTATCAATAGATATAGATGAAATGTATGATGAATTTGCACAGAGATACAGAGGTTCCTTCTGGCGCGCGAATTTTCGCGTGCCCACCTTAATCAATCTTTTGCGTAAGGGCATTTTGCCCGAATTAAATGTATAAGGATTCAATAAAAATACTTGAAAAATGTCTGAAAAATACAAAGCAAAAAATCCTGATGGTCTTTATTTTATAACTTTGACAGTGATAGACTGGGTCGATTTATTCATTCGTCTGTCCTATAAACATATTTTAATAGAATCACTCCAATTTTGTCAGAAAAACAAAGATTTGAGAATATTTGCTTATGTTATAATGAGTAGTTATTTGCATTTTAAACAGATAAAGAGGAATAATCATTATAAAATTTGGACAGATGGATATCCTCCAATTGAGTTAGATAATGAAAATATAATCAGATTAATTTATGTAATCAACCGGGCAGAATGCCCTTAGTTTTAGCAATAACTTGAAATAACGAACGCGAAAATTCGCGCCCGAGAGATGTGAATATCTCTGTGTAATTTTAAAGTTTAATACCATGAACAAATCAGGTAAAAAATACATTGAAGAAGCATTAGCACAAATAAATGAGTGGAATAAGGGCTTAGAACCTTTGCTGAGGAACGGGAAGTATAAAAAAATGGCCCGATCGCCTTACTACTTTTTTAGGGGGACTAACCATTTATATTGGAGGTATTTTGCAGAAGACAAACGTTTAAAAAAGTTCAGTGCAAAAAATGCCCAAACATGGATACAGGCAGATTTGCATGCATATAATTACGGAATATATGGAGCTGATGAAGGTGAGTTGGTTTATGGCTTGAATGATTTTGACGAAGCTTGTATTGCCAATTACCAGTTTGATTTATGGCGTATGGCTACCAGCATGGTGTTAATAGCCCGTGAAAATGAATTCTTCGAAAGAGAAAGTGTGGTTTCTTTTATTGCTTCATTTACAGGGGCTTATGTTGACCTGTTGTCTGAGTATTTGGAAAAGGGCGAAGAGGTGCTGTATCAGATTACTAAAAAAAACGCCTACGGTAAATTGGATGAAACGATTGAGCAGGTAGAGAAAAAAGAAAGCCGGAAAGAAATGCTTAAACAGTGGACAACAGGAGGTGAAGAAAACCTTGTTTTTGATTTGGCTTATGAAAAACTAGGTCTTCTTGATGATGGCAAAGCTGAAGAAATACGTCAGGCTTTGTCAGCTTATTTGCAAACATTAGATAACCAGGAAGGTTTTGATAAAGGCTATTTTGAGATATTAGATGTTGCCCGTAGAATTTCTTCCGGAACAGGCTCGTATGGTACACCCAGGTACTATATCCTGATAAAAGGGAAGGAAAAGGGAAAATACGAACAAAGGATTTTAGATGTAAAGTTACAGCAAAAACCATCTCTTTACAGGTTTTTAAATGATAAATTCAGAGAAAATTATGATGTGTTTTTTGAAAACGAAGGTCAGCGACATAAAAAGGCCTATCTGGCATTAAATTGCTATACCGATAAACATTTGGGCTGGATGGAGCTTTCTGAAGGTGTTTTTTCAGTGCGCGAGCGTTCTCCTTATAAAGCTTATTTCGAAACCAAAATTTTATCTTCTGCCACCCGCTTTAATAAAATTGCCCAGCAATGGGGACGTATTCTGGCTACTTCTCATATCAGGGCCGGGGCGGGTTTTGATGTTAAAGGTCTTTTTGAGTTGATTGGGAAAGACCAGGTAGCTTTTGAAGCCCTTGTAGCTGAAATAGCGCTTGAATATGCGGAATATAATAATGTAGTGTATAAGAGCTTTATGAATAAACTATTTCTTGATGAATAATCAACTTGCCAGGTTTTAAAAACCTGGTAAGTCTTTCAAGAAACAATAAAATGCAAAAAACCTCATTTCTGTTCATACAAACCGCATTTATCGGCGATGCCATTCTGG